>CAYFQS010000426.1:0-3224 GCA_964345245.1 uncultured Planctomycetaceae bacterium
CCTGCACTTCGGGCCGGAGTACCTGATCCCGAAACCCTTCGACCCGCGCCTCATTGTCCGGGTGGCCCCGGCAGTGGCCCGGGCGGCCATGGACAGCGGCGCGGCCGTACGCCCCATCAACGACTTCGACGCCTACCGGCGCGAGCTCAACACCTTCATCTTCCGCACGGGGCTTGCCATGAAACCGATCCTGGAGCAGGCGCGGCGGCAACCGCGGCGCGTGGTCTACGCCGAGGGCGTGACCACGGACGACGACTTCTACCCGCCGGGCGAAGGCATGGGGGGGGCGCCCGTGCCCGTCACCCGCCAGTCCGACAGCGCCGTGTTCCAGACCACCACCTGGGCCAGCGGCGGGTACTCCCTGCCCGTCGAAGCGGGCACGTACGACATCGTCATCGACACCGGCGACGAATCGATGGTCGAGATCGACGGCGTGGTCGTGACCGATCAGAACGTGAAGGTCGACGTCGATACCAGCGAAATCGACGACGGCCCGGACGCGCTGGGCACCATCGCCGGCAGCGTGTTCCACGATTTCAATGGCGACGGGGTCAACGACGCCGAGGACGACGCCCTGTTCAACTGGACGCTCTACCTCGACGAGAACGAGAACGGCGTACTGGACCCCGGCGAGCCGATCACGCACAGCGACACCCTCGGCAACTACATGTTCATGGACGTGCCGGCGGGGAACTACCGCGTCGCCGCCGTCCCCTCGCCGTTCACCGGCGTGTTCGGCGCCTCCGCGGACTACAACATCGACGGGATCAACGACGAACTCGGCGGCGTCATCGAGGGCAACGACCAGACCAACGACGGCCGGTCGGACCTGTACGTGACCTCCGCCACCGGCAACAGCGTGCTGCTCTTCGACGGCGCGGACGGCTCATTCGCGGGCGAGTTCGTCGCCGCCGGCAGCGGCGGGCTGGACAACCCCGGCCTGGGGATCGCGTTCGGCCCGGACGGGAACCTGCTCGTCGCCAGCCGCGGCAGCAATGAAATTCTCCGCTACGACATCGACACCGGCAACTTCATGGACGTGTTCGTGGGCGACGATCCGGGCACGCCCGGGGTCGATGAATCGGCCGGGTTGACGGCTCCGCAGGACATCGCCTACGACCAGCCGAACAACCGGCTGCTCGTGGCCGGCGCCGACGACTCGGTGTTGAGCTTCGACGCGACGACCGGGGCGTTCACCGAGGTGCTGGTGGCGCCCGGATCGGGCGGGCTCAGCGGCATCCGCGGGATCGCGATCGACCTGCTCGGCGATCTCTACGTCGCCAGCCACGATACGAACCAGGTGCTGCTGTTCGACGGCGGGACGGGTGATCTCACGACGGCGCTCGTCAACGACGACCCGTTCACGCCCTTCGATGAATCGGGCGGTCTCGCCGGACCGCAGGACCTGCTGCTCACCCCGGACGGGCAACTGCTTGTTTCGAGCGGCGGCGATCAAGACGCGGTGCTGATGTACGACAACCTGACCGGACAGTACCTCGGCGACCTCGTGCCGCCGGGCACGGCCGGACTGGATGATCCGAGCGGTCTGGCGTCGGGGGGGGACGGCATCCACGTCGTCGGGCAGGGCACGGATCAGCTCTTCCGCCGGCTCAGTCCGCTGGTGCCCGTGGCCGACTGGACGCAGACCTCGCCGCTCGCTCCGGACTACCACACCGCGAGCATCGTCAGCGATGGCGACGCGGTGACGGGCCTGGACTTCGGCCAGATGCTCCAGACCACGCCGCTCGACCTGATCGACGAGATCGTGCTGGACCTGGGCACGACCGTGCTGCCGGGCGGCACGACGGAATACGAGTTCATGGCGGAGGTGATTCACGGCGAGATGCCGGTGCAGTGGATCGACCTGAGCACCCCGGGCGACGTGGTCTATCACCTTGATCTGATGTTCGCCGAAGCGGGCCGGATCGAGTGGGAACTGGAGGTCTCGGGCGACGATGCCGCGGCGGTGGCGGACTTCACCGACGGGGTCTACACGTTCACGTTCGGCGTGGGGCCCTTCGGGGAGTGGACCACGGAGGTGCTCTTCGGCGTGCCGGGCAGCGGTGACCCGCTGCCCCAGCCGACGGAAGTCCTCACGCCCACGTCGCCGGCCCCGGGCGAGGAAGTCGACGCCTCGCAGACGCTGTTCGAGTGGACGGGCAACAGCGACGCCAACGCGAATCTGCTCTTCTTCGAGCTTGATCTGACAGGCGGTCACGAGGAAGGCGTCGAAGCGATGCTCGGCACGGGCGACCGGTCGTACACCGTCCCCGCCGACACGCTCATTCCGGGCTCGTTCTACGAATTGCTGCTCGCCTATGGGCACGGCTTTGAGACAACGAATGACCACGGCATTCCGGTGGCCGTGGCGAAGTACTCGAGCACCGAGTCAGTATTCACCACCTCGCACCCGCACCTCGTGCAGATCACCAATCAGCCGCAAAACGACTGGGACCCGGACTGGTCGGCGAACGGGCTGAACATCGGCTTCTCGTCGGATCGCGACGAGGCGGACAATTTCGACCTTTACACGGTGGACGGGGCGAACGGCGAATCGCCCGGCTCACCGGCCGCGGCCCTGATCAGTAACGCCGCCAACGAGTGGGACATCGCCTTTGCCCCGGGCGGAGCCCTGATGGCCTACGAGCGGGAAGGGGCGATCTGGCGGGCCGACGCCGACGGCAGCAGCCCCGCGAGTTTCGCAACCGGGCGGGACCCGAGCTGGTCGCCCGATGGCAGCGAACTGCTCTACACCGACGGGCAGGACGTCTACCGCGCGGACATCGCCACCGGCACGCCCGCCCTGGTCTACGACGCGGCGGACGGCACGAACGCGCTCGATCCGATCTGGTCGCCGGACGGCAGTTCGGCGGCGATGATCGCCAACCTCAACGGCCCGTGGGAGCTGTTCGTCTTCGAGCTCGCCGACCCGGCGGGCACGCTGACCTCGTTGGTTGAAGCGGCGCCCTTCGGCGGGGCGGACTGGCGGCCGGACGGCGCGGAGATCGCCTTCGGCGACCACAACGGCGACATCCAGGCCATCAGCCCCGCCGACCCCGGCGATCAGAGCACCCTGCGCCCGCTGACCACGCATCCGGCGAGGGATTCGAACCCCGCGTGGTCGCCCGACGGCGGCCGCATCGCCTTCGAATCCAGCCGCGCCGGCAACGTCGACATCTGGACCATGGATTCCGTCGGCGAGTCGGAGGAGAACCTCTTCGCCC
>CAYFQS010000427.1:0-3216 GCA_964345245.1 uncultured Planctomycetaceae bacterium
CGTGGTACGAGGGCGGCAACTACAGCGGCCCGCCGATTGAATCAGTTGTCTAGCCGAGAGCGCCACGGCCAACCCTCCGCGGACTCCGGGCTTGACCGTGCCACCCGATCGGTGGAACGGTGTGTGCGTTCGTGGTTGATTCGCAAGGGGCAGGGGACTAGCTTGCCTTCATGCGGATCGTGTTCTACGGAGCCGGCGAATTCGGCCTGCCGACCCTGACAGCGCTGCGGGAGCGTCACGAGGTAGTGCTGGTGGTCACGCAGCCGGACCGTCCCGCCGGGCGGAAGCGCAAGCTCGCGCCCACCCCGGTCGGCCGATTCGCCGCCGACCGCAACCTGCCGACGCTCAAGCCCGAGAAGGTCAACGCCGACGACGTGGTCGAACGCATCGCCGCGGCCGAGCCCGACGCCCAGGTTGTTATCGCCTTCGGGCAGAAGATGGGTGAGTCGGTGATCGGCCTGCCCGCGCTCGGCCGGCGGGCGACGATGAACCTCCACGCCTCGCTGCTGCCGAAGTACCGCGGGGCCGCCCCGATCAACTGGGCGATCATCCGCGGTGAAACAAAGACGGGCAACACGGTGATGAACCTCGTGGACCGCATGGACGCCGGCGACATCCTCGCCCAGCGGGAAACGCCCATCGACCCGCTGGAAACCGCGGGCGAATTGCACGACCGCCTCGCGGAAATGGGCGTGTCGCTGGTGCGCCAGACGCTGGACGACGCCGAGGCGGGCCGGCTCGATCCGCAGCCGCAGGACGAATCGCAGATGTCCATCGCCCCCAAGCTCAGCCGGGCGGACCGGGACGTGAACTTCGCCACGTCCGCCGACTACGTGCGGCGGGTGGTGCACGGCCTGACGCCGTGGCCGGGCGTGACGGTGAGCTGGTCTGCGCCCGGCGGCGTGGGGCCGAACCCGCTCAAGCTCTGCCGCGTACGGCCGCGGGACCGGCCACCCGCCGAAGCGGAGGCGGGTACCATGCTCGAAGATGGCGTGATTGCCTGCGGCGAGGGCGCGGTGGAACTGCTGGAAGTTCAGGCCCCCGGCAAGCGCGTGATGAACTGGTCCGACTTCCGCCGCGGTCACGACGTGCCGACGGGCACGAAATTCGAGGGAGCGTAGCGTTCGCTCCGACGTGGCCGCTCGAAAGCCCATGACCTCCCGGGCATGGGGCCCGCTGCCGGAGGCGGTGGGCCGGCGTTCAGGAATCTGTGATGAATCGAACCCGTCTGGCATCGTGTGTCCTCGGATTGCTGCTGCTCTCCGCCGCGCCGCTGCGCGGCGCGGAACTACTCGGCCATTGGGCGGGATCGATCAACGTCTCCGGCGTGCGGATCGCCGCGGACATCGACATCCGCCGCGACGAGCAGGAGCAGTTCACCGGCACCATCTCCATCCCCGCCCAGCGGGTGAAGAACATTCCCCTGGCCAACATCAAGCTCGACGGCGCCGAGGCGCATTTCGAGATGAACGCCCTGAGCCGGCCCGCGTCGTTCACCGGCGAGATCGTCGACGACGGCAGCCGCATGGAAGGCACCTTTGAGCAGTCGGGATTCGATCATCCCTTCTCCCTGCGGCGGGAGACGCGACCGGAGGCGATCGCCGAGACCGTGCTGGACGGATTTGACGCGTACCTGGAAGAAGCGCGCAAGAGTTTCGAGGCGCCCGGCCTCGCGGCGGTGGTCGCCACCGCGGAGAAGGTGGTCTACGTCGGAGCGGGCGGGTATCGCGATCTCAATGCCCCCAAACCGATCGAGCCGGACACGCTGTTCCTGCTCGGCCGATGCACCGAGGCGTTCACCACCTTCGCCCTCGCCACGCTGGTGGACGACGGCAGGGCCGGGTGGGACCAGCCGATCGTGCAGACGGTGCCGGGCTTCAACATGCGGGACGGGTTCGCCGGCGGACGGACGACGCTCCGCGATATCGCGGTGCATCGCACCGGCGTGCCGGGCCACCGGGCGGCCTGGGTCGACGCGCCCGGCGAGCCGGCTGACGTGCTCGATCGCATCGCCTACCTCGAACCGAGCGCCGAGTTCCGCACCCGTTTTCAGCCGAGCCCGGTGATGTACGTCGCCGCGGGGCAGTCCCTGGCGCACGTGATCGGCGAGCCGTTTGAGGCGGCCATGCATCAGCGCGTGCTCGAACCGCTGGGCATGACCGAGGCCGCGCTCTCCCCGGACGCGATCAGCGCGACCGACAACTTCGCCGCCCCGCACGTGATCGTGGGCGGCGAGCTGCAGCGGTTGCCGTTTCGTGACTATTCGCACGTGGCGGCGGGGGTCGGGCTCGCCGCGGGCGCCGAGCAACTCGCCGACTGGCTTCGCGTGCATCTCGGCGGCGGGGCGGTGGCCGACAACCGGATCGTCAGCGAAGCGCGGCTGGCCGAGCTCCACACGCCGCAGATTCTCGTTTCCGCCGAGGCCGGCGACCACGCCGAGACGGTGCAGCCCATCGGCTACGCCATGGGCTGGATGGTGGACCTGTACCGCGGGCATCGCCGGCTGCGGAGCGAAGCCGACCTGCCCGGCTACAGCGCCGTGATCGTGGTGCTGCCCGCGGCGGGGGTGGCGGCGGCGGCGATGACCAACGTCGGCGGCAGCGAGCTGCCCGAAGCCGTCACCCGCGAGGCGATCGACCGCGTGCTGCGACTGGATCGCCGCAACTGGGCCCCGCGCCTCGCCGAGCGGCAGCGCAAACAAGGCCGCACGCCGATCGAGCGCCCGCCACGCCAGCCGGACACCGCCCCGAGCCGGGCGCTGGTGCATTTCACCGGGACATACGAGCACCCGGCGTACGGCAGGATCACCGTCGATCTGAAGCAGGGCGACCTGGCCGTCGACTTCCAGGGCACGCAGCGGTCCCTGCGGCACTGGCATTACGATGTGTTCCGCATCGAGGCGGGCGGGCCGGTCGACCCGCTCGCCGGTCGGCTGGTGCAGTTCCGCACCGACCTCGCGGGCAAGCTGTCGGCCCTCGCCGTCCAACTCGACCCGGCGCTGCCCCCCATCGAGTTCACCCGCACCGGTGAAGCCGAGGGCTGAGCAAGCCCCGCAGGGGCGCAACGAAGTGGTAAGCCGAGGGCTGAGCAAGCCCCGCAGGGGCGCAACGAAGTGGTAAGCCGAGGGCTGAGCAAGCCCCGCAGGGGCGCAACGAAGTGGTAAGCCGAGGGCTGAGCAAGCCCCGCAGGGGCGCAACGAAGTGGTAAGCCGAGGGC
>CAYFQS010000428.1:0-3208 GCA_964345245.1 uncultured Planctomycetaceae bacterium
TGATCGCCGACGCCGACCAGCCCGTCGCCGTGGCCGGCGTGATGGGCGGGCTGGACAGCGAGGTCGGCGAGCGGACGACCGACGTACTGCTCGAATCGGCAAGGTTCGATCCCCTGAGCATCCGCACGACGAGCCGGGCGCTGAAGCTGTCGAGCGATGCGAGCTACCGCTTCGAGCGCGGGGTGGACCCCGCCGGTGTGGAACAGGCGAGCCGACGGGCGGCCCGACTCATCGTCGAGGCGGCCGGCGGGACGCTGGCCGAAGGCGTGATCGCGGAGGGTGAACCGCTGCCCGCCCCTCGGCACATCTCACTGCAACCCGAGCGCTGCAACGAATTGCTCGGCTACGAACTGTCCCGCGAGCGCATCGCCGAGTTGCTCGCCCCGCTCGGCCTCCAGCCCGAGATCGCCGACGGACAGATTCACTGCACCGTGCCCCTGCACCGCCTCGACCTGGAGCGCGAGGTCGATCTCGTCGAGGAGGTCGCCCGGGTGCACGGGTACGAACATCTGGAGATCAAGCCGCGCATCGCGATCACCGCCCAGCCGGTGCAGGCGATCGTGCAGGCGCGGCGGCGAGTCATCGAGGTGCTCACCGCCCACGGCTTCCACGAGACGGTGACGTTCTCAAACCTGCCGGCGAAGGATGCCGCGCCGTTCTTCGCACGGGGCATGACCCCGGCCAAGCTGGACGACGAGCGGCGTCGGGCCGAGCCGGTGCTCCGGCCCTCGGTGCTGCCCAGTCTTCTTCGTGTGCGCAAAGGCAACCAGGACGTGGGCAACGACAACGTGCGGTTGTTCGAACTCGCCGGCGTGTATGCGGTGAACAACGGCGAGTACGCCGAGAGCCGCGACCTGGCGCTGCTGATGGACGGCGGCGATAACGAAGCGCTGCGCGAGTTCCGAAGCACGGTGAATGAGATCGCCCGAGTCGTGGGCAAACAGATCGAGATCGCTGAGGATTCCGATCCGACCGGGTCGATGTCCCCCGCCGCCCGCATCATGGATGCGAACCAGTCCGGCCGGATTCTCGGCCTCTACGGCCCGGTGACGAACGCGATATTGCGGCATTTCGACCTTCAGCAGCCGGTCGTGATGGGGTGGCTTGACTACGAGGCGCTCATCGCCGACTACCCGCCGCGGCCGCAGGTGAGCGAGCAACCGCGCTTCCCCGCAGTCGAGCGGGACCTGTCGATCGTGGTGGACGAGGAGACCCGCTGGGCGAAGATTGAGTCCGCCATCGCGGCCGTCGACCCCGCCCTGCTTGAAGACGTGCAGTTCGTCGGGGTCTATCGCGGCAAGCCCATCGCCAAGGGCCGCAAGTCCGTAAGCTTCCGGATGACTTTCCGCGATCCCGGGCGGACGCTGGAGAGCGAAGAGGTCGACGCCCAGGTCAACGACGTGGTCAGCAAACTCGGCGAAGCGGCGGGCGCCGAACTGCGGGCGCAGTGAGGCGCGCGGGTCAAGCCGGCCTGGAGCGACGCGCAGGCCCGGAGTCATTTATTCGTAGCAGACCAACGCAGTCGCGCCGCGGCGGTCAGCCGCCGGCGATGCGGACCACGTCGCCTTCCACTTTCAGTCTTCCCTCGGCAAACAAACGGATCGCGTGCGGATAGGCGATGCGCTCCTCTGCCATGACGCGCTCGGCAAGGGCATCCGGCGTGTCGCCTTCCTCCACGGCGCAGCAGCGCTGGGCGATGATCGGGCCCTGGTCGTAGTGCTCATCGGCGTAGTGGACGGTGCAGCCGGACACCTTGCAGCCGGCGGCGAGCACCGCGTCATGCACGTGGTGACCGTACATCCCCTTGCCGCCGAAGCTCGGCAGCAGCGCGGGGTGAACGTTCATCACCCGCCAGACGTAATCGTCCGGAATGCGGATCAGCGACAGGAACCCGCCGAGGCAGACGAGGTCGGCTCCCGCCTCGCGGATGATCGACCAGGCCCGATCGGAAAAGGCGTCGGAGGAATCGTAATCCCGCCGGCTGACGACCTCGCACGGCAGGCCGAGGCGCCCGGCCCGATCGATCCCGCGGGCCTTCGGGTTCGAGCAGATGACCTGCGTGATGCGGGCGGGCAGTTCGCCGCGGTCGATGTGCTCGGCGAGGTTCTGCATGGTGCTCCCGCCGCCGGAGATCAGCACGGCCAGACGGATGGTTTCGGTGGTGGTCATGGCCGATATGATGAGCGAACACCGAACGATGAGCAACGAACGCACACGACTCGCCCCGTCGCCGACCGGCGCGCTGCACCTGGGCAACGCCCGTACGTTCCTCGTGAACTGGGCCCTGGCCCGGCAGTGCGGCTGGCGGATCGTGTTGCGCATCGAGGACCTCGACGGCCCGCGGGTCAAACGCGGCGCCGCGAAGCAGGCGATCGACATCCTCACATGGCTCGGGCTGGATTGGGACGAAGGCCCGGCATATCAGCTTCACGATCTCTCGCCGTACGAACAGGCGCTGGACGCGCTGCGGGCGGCGGGGCTGATCTATCCTTGCCGCTGCACGCGGAAGGAGATCGAGGCGGCGCAATCGGCGCCACACGAGGACGACCATGAACTGCGATATCCCGGTACGTGTCGGCCGGCCGAAGCCACGGCGAATCATGTCCCGTCGGAGGCGCCGGACGCCGCGTGGCGTCTCATCGCACCCGATGAGCCGATCACCTTTGAAGACGCATTCGCCGGCCCGCAGTCGATCAACGTTCAGCAGGCGACGGGCGACTTCGTGGTGGCGACCAAGGCCGGCCTGCCCGCCTACCAGCTCGCCGTGGTGGTGGACGACGCGAGGCAGAACGTCACGCAGGTCGTTCGCGGCGACGATCTTCTGACCTCCACGCCCCGGCAACGGCTGATCTACGATCGCCTCGGCCTGACCCCGCGGCCGACCTACACGCACCTGCCGCTCGTGCGCGGCGAGGACGGCCGACGGCTGGCCAAACGTCACGGCGACACGCGGCTTGCCACCTACCGCGCCAAAGGCGTATCGCCGGAGCAGATCGTCGGCCTGCTCGCCGAATGGTGCGGGCTCGGCCCGCGGCGAAAGATATCGGCCGCCGAATTCGTCCGGCGCTTCGACCTCGCCGACCTGCCGCGGGAAGACGCGACCTTCACGCCGGCCGACGATGCATGGCTGAAAGGAGAACCGTCGTGAACCTCGTCGAACGCGGCGTACTTCGCCTGATCGGCATAGCCGTCATCACCCTCCTCTTCG
>CAYFQS010000429.1:0-3198 GCA_964345245.1 uncultured Planctomycetaceae bacterium
AGGTAGCAACCGGGACGCTCAGACTGCCGAAGGATCCTGTTTGATACAACGAGAAGTGCGATCCGGAGGGGCGGGTCACCCCAGTGATCTCGTAATTGATGTTGCCGTTCCAGTTATCCGAGTCGTCGAGGTCGTTGCCCGCCGTGCCGAGGAACGGCACGCCAGGTTCACTGCTCTCAGGCAAAATCCAAACATCAGCGCCCGCGCTGGTGCCGAGAAAACTCCAGTCTGTTCCACTAGGGGCGGGAAACTTGACGCTGTCACCTGCACGCGTGTACACGTCGGCGGGGTCAAACTCGGTATTCACCCCCGTTCCGAGCTGCGCCCCGTCGAGCACGCCGTTCGAGCCGAAGTTGTAACGCAGGTCGAAACCATTGGTGGTGTCGTACTTGACGCCGATGTCGGCGTGGCCGGCGGTGTACTCGATCTCGGGCTGGGCCTGGGCCGAAACGGCCATCAGTCCGACCACGCTGAGGCTTGTAAGGAGAAGCCTCCCGCTCCATTTTCGTAACAACATGACAGTAACTCCTGTCTTGGGCCTTGCCGACTGGATCAACACGATCCGCCGGTTCGGCCCGGTGCGTCTCTTATTCGGGCGGGCGCGAAAAGTTCACGCCGTCATCAATCAATTTCTTGAGTTCGGGTGCTTGAATCTGCTCCACGTGCCAGTCGGCGAAGAGGTAGTTGCTGCTGCCGTCGAGGAACTGCGGCGAGCCGTTGGCCCCGTAACGATCGGTGCTGATGTCCCAGGTCACGGTGGACCAGTCGCTCCAACTTCGGGAGTGGGTGTGATCAGCAGTGACGTTGGCCCCCCATCGCGTCGCCCCGACGAACAGGACGTAAGTCTCCGCGGGCCTCGCCAGCTTGTCGCGCCGGGTGTAGGACTGGGACTCGTCGATGCCGCCGAACGGGCCGACATGCGGCACGGCGATCCATTCGTTGAGCATGTAACTCGAGGCGCTGTTGGCCATCCGTTCCTCGGCTTTCGGGTCACGCGGGCAGACGCGTACTCTTCCAATTTCCCAGATCATCTCGCCCGGGTTGTCGGGGTCTTCCACGCGTTGAGCATCGCTCAGATACGGGGCGAGGGTGTAAATCCAGGACTGGCTGGCTGGGTTGCTGTGCGTGGTCCGTGGGAACCAGCCGTCGTGCTCATCCTGGAACATGTGGATCGCCATGCCGATCTGCCGCATATTGCTCATGGAAACGACCTGTTGCGCGCTTCGCTTGGCCCCGGCCAGCGCGGGCAGCAGGATGCCGATCAGCGTGGCGATGATCGCCACCACCACGAGCAACTCGATGAGGGTAAATGCACGTACAACGCGCACGGGTCACCTCCGGGGGTATCTGTACAAGGCGCAGCGCGCCGAAATCGGATTGAGATTCAATTCAGGGAAAACGGAGTGAGGCGGATCAGAGAATGGGCGGACCGCGACGCGTCAGCTCCGGAATTCCCCGACCGGTGACAAGCGCCCGCGTCGCCGGCGTCAGCTCGGCGAGGACCGGGCAACGTTCGAGGGTGAGTTCGGCCGGCGGCGCCGCGGCCTGCACGCTCGACAGCGCCAGCAGCACGTGACAACGCACGTGCTCCGGACCGTCGGGGTCGTGGCGATCGCCGTGATCGTGTTCCACCGGCGCGCCGTCCGAGGGGGTGTCGATGTCATGATGAGCGTGGAATGCCGAGACATGGACGAACCCGGCGGCGCCCGCGGCGACAAACAGCATCAGCCCGAGCATGCCGGCTCGGACGGCGAGGATCGTGGAATGTCGGAACGGATCGCGCATCGTTATTGAGAACATGGTATCAATACTTGGCTTTTTGTCAAGCGATTCCGCGGCGAATTCGATAGAATGTTCATCGGGCAACGCGGACAGGAGCATCCAGGAGTATCCAGTTGGTCGAGGCATCCGCCGGCGAACGACGCACGCAGCAACGGACCGCGATCCTCGAGGCGATCCGCGAGGCGCCGGGCCCCCTGACGGTCCGCGAGATTCTCGGCCGGGCCTCGCGCGACGCCCCGTCCCTGGGGCAAGCCACGGTCTATCGGAATCTGAAGCTGCTCGCCGACGCCGGCGAGGTGCGGTGCGTGACCCTGCCGGACGGCCAGAATCGCTACGAGTCGGCGAACCTGCCCCATCACCACCACTTCCGCTGCCGACGGTGCGAGCGAACCTTCGATCTGCCCGGTTGCGCGGTGGGCGTCGCGGACGGGGCGACGCTGCCCGGCGGGTTCCACGTCGAGTCGCACGAAGTCACGTTCTTCGGTCTGTGCCCGGAATGCAGTTGATCCGCACCGTGGTCAACGGTCGTCAGGGGCGACGGCGTGAACGAACACATCCTCGCCGGTCGCTTCGACGTCGGGATCGCCGATGGCGCCGCTGACCCGAACGCCTGCGAAGCCCGCCGCCTCGAACGTCCGGCGAAGCTGCTCCGCCGACCACACGCCGATGCGGTGGACCCTGTGCATCTGCGTCGGCTCGGGGGCCTCGGGGGTGCGGCCGCCTCCACCCGAGGCGATGATCATGTGGAAATCGCACACGTCCTCGCCCGCTTCGCCCGGCGGCACGTCGAAGTCGATGAACCGCACGAAAAACATCGCCCGGCCGCCATACCGCCGCTTGAGCAAGTTCATGTAGGGATTGTCCGATGCGCGTCGCACGGCGAGGGCCTTGAGGCCGATCACGAGCGCGCCGCCCGGCCGGAGGAGCCGGCGCAGTTCGCTCGTCGCCTTGTCCACGCCGGCGTTCGAGGTGACCTGCGGCCACGTATTGCCGAGGCAGGTGATCGCATCGAACGCCGCGGCATGATCGAGCGAGTCGGGGATCGGGTCGCCGAGGGCCCAGTGGTGCAGTCGCTCCGGCCCGCCGAGCCGATGCCGGGCCTCGTCGAGCATCGCCTGCGACGCGTCGGCGCCGTGGGCGTCGTAACCCGCATCGAGCATCGCCTCGACATGCCGGCCGGTCCCGCAGCCGACGTCGAGCACGCGTTCGGCTTCAACGGAGCGTAAACGCCCGGTCAAGCCCGGCATCTCGCGGGCGAGCCGGCCTTCCCAGTCGACGAACACGTCGTACAGATCGACCCAGCCGGCGAAGTGATCGGTCTGGTGGTCTGATGACATGGCGTTTCCCGGCTGTGGCAGCGCAAGGCCCGCCGCCGCGCTGCTCTGCCCGAACCTCGGGTCGCGGCTAAAGCCCCTG
>CAYFQS010000430.1:0-3170 GCA_964345245.1 uncultured Planctomycetaceae bacterium
GCAAGCCGGACCGGAGCGCAGCGCAGGTCCGGATCTCACCCGTCCACCGCCGCGCTCCCCTCGCGGCCCCAAGTTCCGGCCGAACCTCGCCGGTCCCAGGCGGAGACTGTCAAGCTCGCGGGCGCTCGGGTAGCATGGGGCTTTTGCCCCGGAATTCGAGTGACGACATGATCGACATCCGAGATCTGCGAGAGAACCCGGACAAGTACCGCAAAGGCGCGGCGGACAAGCAGATGACCGTCGACATCGACGGCCTGCTGGAACTGGACGAGAAGCTGCGGGCGGCGATCACCGAACAGCAGGAGCTGACCGCGGAGAAGAACCGCATCGGCAAGGAGATCGGGCAGATCGCCGGCCGCATGAAAAAGGCCGACGGCGACGAGAAAGCACGACTACAGGAGCAGATGAAGCAGCTCCAGCAGCGCCCGAGCGCCATCAAGCAGCGCGAGCAGGAGCTGAGCGACCTCATCGCCGAGCTCGAGCCGAAGCGCGACGCCCTGTGGATCGAGATTCCCCAGCCGGCGGATGCCGACGTGCCGGTGGGCCGGTCCGCCGACGACAACGTGCAGCTTCGCACGTGGAACCCCGACTGGTTCGACCCGGCGAAATCATTCGCCGACAATCGCGGATTCGAGCCGACAAGCCACATCGAGCTGATGCAGCATCTTGGCATGGTGGACTTCGAGCGCGGGGTGAAGATTTCCGGCTCGCGCAGCTACGTCCTCACCGGCGACGGCATGCGGCTGCACCAGGCGATTCTCCGCTACGCCTTCGACTACATGATCAACGAGCACGGGTTCACGCCGGTGAGCGTGAGCGACCTCGTGCGCCACGAGATGATGGTGGGCACCGGTTTCTTCCCGCACGGCCGGGAGCAGGTGTACGACATCGCGAATCCGACGGGCGAGTATGGGCTGGCGCTCAGCGGCACCGGGGAAGTGGGGCTGATGGGCTACCACGCCGATGAGATACTCAACGCCGACACAGTGCCGCGGTGCTACACAACGCTGAGCACGTGCTTCCGCCGCGAGGCCGGCGCGGCAGGCAAGGACACCGCGGGGCTGTTCCGGATACACCAGTTCGACAAGGTGGAGCAGGTGGTGATCTGCCGGTCGGACGAGGCGGAGAGCCGGGCGTGGCACGAAAAGATGATCGGCTTTGTGGAGACGTTGCTGCGGCGACTGGAGCTGCCCTATCGCCTGCTGCAATGCTGCACCGGCGACCTCGGGCCGAAGAACGCCGACATGATCGACCTCGAATGCTGGATGCCGAGCCGGGGCGGCGAGGGCCCGGACGGCAAACCGACGGGCGCCTACGGCGAGACGCACAGCGCCAGTCGGCTCTACGATTATCAATGCCGACGGCTGAACATTCGTTACAAGGATGGCGAATCGGGCAGGAACCGGGTGGCCCACTCGCTGAACAACACGGTGGCCGCCTCACCGCGGATTCTCATCCCCATCGTCGAGATGTACCAGAATGAGGACGGCACGATTACCGTCCCGGAGGTGCTGCGTCCGCACATGGGCGGCGCGGCGCGCATAGGATAAATCGACGGGCCCCGCCATCAACCGCGTCGCGGCGGGCGGAGCGGGTCCCCGCCGGGGTTCCGCCCGGCGGAGCCGGGAGGCAACGCGCCACGAGACGAATTTGGGAGGAGCAACATTCATGGCAGTGACGATCAAGTTCCTGGGACACGCGGGATTTGTGGTGAGCGATGAATCGCGGGCGGTCGCGATCGACCCGTTCCTCACCGGCAACCCCGTCGCAGTGGACAAGCCGGACGAGATCAAGGCGCAGGCCATCGTGCTCACTCACGGCCACCCGGACCACGTGGGCGACACGGTGCAGATCGCCAAGGCCAACGGGGCGACGGTGTACGGCGCGTTTGAGTTGTGCAATCACCTCACCGGACAGGGGGTGGAAAACGTCGAGCCGATGAACCCCGGCGGCAAAGTGCCGACTGACTTCGGCTACGTCGCTTTGACCCAGGCGTTCCATTCCAGCAGCAACGACGGCGGGTACATGGGCATGCCGTGCGGCGCGGTGGTGCGGTTCGGGGCGCTGACGTTCTATCACTGCGGCGACACCGCCCTGTTCAGCGATATGAAGCTGATCGGCGAACTCTACCAACCGGACGTGGCGGCCATCCCGGTGGGCGACCGCTTCACCATGGGCCCGGAGCACGGGGCGAAGGCGGCGGAGCTGATCAAGCCGAAGATCGCAATCCCGGTGCACTACGCGACGTGGCCCCTGCTGGTCGAGGACATTTCGGAATTCACTCCGAGCGGCGTCGACGTCAAGGCACTGAAGCCCGGTGAAAGCTTGAGGGTGGCGTGAGGTTCGCCGCGAAGACAACGCGACCAGCCCCCGACGCCGGGTTCCCGAGGGGGCGCCTTCTGGCGATCACCGCCATCGCTGTGGCGATGTCGGGGATTCCCGTTTCGGCCGAACCGATGGACGGCCCGGGTTCGCCGCAATGGCAGACGCTTGCCCTGGAGTTCCCCGAAGGCACGCACCTGACCACGAGCGAGCATTTTCTGGTGGTCTACGACACGCCGCACGCCTGGGCGGAGAGCCGGGTCAACATCCTCGAACGAGCGTACGTGACGTTCTATCGGGCCTACCGCCGCGCCGGGTTCAAGCTCAACAGCCCGCCCCGGCGGCTGGTGTGCATCATCTTCAACCGGCACGGGGATTTCATCGGCTACGCCCAGCGTCACAACCGCCTCGGGCTGACGTGGGCGAACGGGTTCTACGCCACGGACACCAACCGCATCGCCCTGTTCAACTTTCTCAACAGCCCGCACCTGACGGACGAGGTGGCGCGGATCAAGGCGTTGCAGGCGAAGATGGCGTCGCTGCGGCAGCGGATCGCCAACACCCCGCCCCACGCCCGGTCGGTGGCAGGCAAGCTCCGCGGGCAACTGCGGGGACTCGAACGTCGGTGGCGGCAGGTCAAACGCCGCTACCAGGGCACGGGCGGGGTGAACAACGTGGCCAACACCATGCACGAGGCGGCGCACCTGCTGGCGTTCAACAGCGGCCTGCAGTCCCGGCGGCACGGCCAGCCGGTGTGGTATTCCGAGGGCGTCGCCACGAGCTTCGAGACGATCAACCCCGCCGAGCCGTTCGGCCCCGGCAAGCGGAACCCGGTGCGATTCAAGCAC
>CAYFQS010000431.1:0-3162 GCA_964345245.1 uncultured Planctomycetaceae bacterium
AGGCGGGCCGGGCACGGGCAAGACCACCCTGGGCCTGCAGTTCCTCCGCGAGGGCGCGGCCCGCGGCGAGCCGGTGCTGTTCGTTTCCCTCCTGCAGACCCGCACCGAGCTGAACGACACGGCGAATGCGCACGACTGGTCGCTGGACGGGATCACCGCGTTCGAACTGCCGCAGAACGTGCAGGAGGCGTCTGAAGCGGAGCAGACCGTGTTCAACCCCGGCGAGATCGAGCTGGAGGAAGCGACCGACGCCATCGTCGAGGCGATCGAGAAGCATCAACCCCGCCGGGTGGTGCTTGATTCGGTCAGCGAGCTCGACGTGGTCGTCGACAGTCCCTATCAGCTTCGGCGGCAGCTCATCAAGCTCCGCCGGGCCCTGTCGAACATCGCCTGCACCGCGATCCTCACCGCCGCGAAAACCGTCGTGCAGGAGTTGCCGATCATCCAGACCATGGTTCATGGCTCGATCGCGCTGCGGCGGGAGGCCCCGCCTTACGGCGAGCTGCAGCGGACGCTGGAGGTCGAAAAGATGCGCGGCATCGACTTCGAGGGCGGGTATCACGACTTCGTGATCCGTACCGGCGGCGTGGCGGTCTTTCCCCGGCTACGCGGGGATGGCGAAGACGTTGAGTTCGAGCCCACCCGGGTCGCCAGCGGCAACGAGCGGCTCGACGCGATGTTCGGCGGCGGGCTGGAGGCGGGCTCCGCCTGCCTGGTCATGGGCACCAGCGGGGCGGGCAAGAGCACCCTCACCTCGCTCTACACCACCGCCGTCGCCGAGCGCGGCGAGTTCGCCTCGGTCTACTGCTTCGACGAGAGCCGGGAAACCTACCTCCGCCGCTCCCAGGGATTGCAACTCGGCATCGGCGACTACGTCGAGCGGGGCCTGGTTGAGCTGCGACAGTACGAGGTGGGCGGATTGACGCCCGGTGAGTTCATGCAGCACATCCGCGACGACGTCGAGCAGCGTTCGACCAAGCTGGTCGTCATCGACAGTTTCACCGGCTATCTCAATCTCATGCTCCATCGCGACGCACTGGTGGCGAAGCTCGGCGGACTGCTGCGCTTCCTCAGCGGCCGCGGCGTGCTGACGCTGTTGACCGCCAATGTGGAAAGGATGCAGGACTGGCCGAGAACAGACGTTGATGCCAGCTACCTCGCGGACACGGTCGTGCTCATGCGACACTTCGAGGCGATGGGCGCGATGCGATACTGCATCGCCGTGCTCAAGAAACGTCACGGCGAACACGAGCGTACGATTCGGGAGTTCGAGTTCGCGCCGGGCGGGTTCCGCGTGGGCCCGCCTCTGAAGGATTTCACCGGCGTGTTGAGCGGCACGCCCGAGTACGTCGGCGACGGGGCCTCGCTGTTCGATCATGACGGGGACAACCAACGTGAGTGAGAGAGGCAATGACATCGGCGAAGGCGCCGGCCCGCGGCTGGTGATCCTCGCCCCGACCGGACGGGACCAGGAGCTGATCGTCCGGCTGCTGCGCGAGCAGGGCCTGGACTGCGAAGGCAGCACGTCCGAGGAGCAACTGCTCGACGTCGTGGGCCGGGGGCTCGGGCCGGTCGTGGTCGCGGAGGAGGCGCTGTCGACCGGCGGGATCGACCGGCTGGGGCGGCTGCTGGACGAGCAGCCGAACTGGTCGGACCTGCCGGTGATCGTGCTGACCCGGGCGAATGGTCAGAGCGAGCGGCGGATGCAGTCGCTGGTCCGCCGCCGGGGCGTGCACTGGCTTCGCCGGCCGCAGGACGCCCAGTCGCTGGCCGCCCTCGCCCGCACCGCGGTCGAGGCCCGTCGGCGGCAGGAGGAAGTCCGCGACCTGCTCGCCGAGCAGCGCCGGCTCAACAAACGCCTCGCCCATCGCGCGAGGCAGCTCCAGCGGATGGCCATCGAGCTCACCGAAGCCGAGGACCGCGAACGCCAGCGCCTTGCCCGGCTTCTGCACGACGACCTGCAGCAACTGCTGGTCGGGGCGAATCTGCATCTCAGCATGGCGAGCAAGCAGGTCGAGGATGAGGATTCGCTCGGACCGGCCTTGAAGCAGGTGGGCGAGTTGATCACGCAGGCCCAGGAAAAGAGCCGCCACCTGTCCCACGAACTGTTCCCCTCCGCCCTGCGTAAGAGCGACCTGACCGAGGTGGTGCAGTGGCTGGCGGAGAATTCGCCCGGCCTCGAAGTGAACGTTCGCGTCAAGCCCGACCTGCCCGCGATCAGCGCCCGCCACCTGCGGTTCCTCTACCGGGCGGCGCGCGAGGTGCTGTGCAACGTCGCCAAGCACGCCGGGGTGACCGAGGCGGAGCTGACCGCCGGTCCGAACGGCCGGTGGATCGAAGTCGTGGTCAGCGACCGGGGCGCGGGCTTCGACCCGGCGACATTGGAGCAGGCGGAAGTTGTCGACGGCTTGGGACTGCTGTCGATCCGGGAGCGGATCGAGGCGCTCGGCGGGCGGCTGGAGATCGACAGCCGGGCGGGCGAGGGCAGCCGCTTCACCTTCCTCATGCCCGCCGACAACCGCGCCCACGCCGCCGAGCAGGCCGAGGAACAGAACCCGCCCGCCATCGAGGTAACCCGACGCACGCAATCCTCCGAATCGATGAAGTGACCATGAGCAGTACCCCCGACCGCCCGCAACGTGCCGAACCCATCCGCGTGTTTCTCGTCGATGACCATCCGGTGGTGCGTCGCGGCCTGGCCGCCGTGCTTGAAGACGAGTCCGACATCCGGGTGGCCGGCGAGGCGGAGGGCGTGCAGGAAGCAGAGCAGCGGATCGAGAAGTTGCGCCCCGACGTGCTGCTGGTGGATTTGAACCTCGGCCACGCCGACGGCATGCAACTGCTGGAGTACGTGCGGGATCGTTGGGTGGGGATGAAGACGGTGGTGGTCACGCAGCATGCCCCGGCCCTTTACGCCGACGACGCCCGCGAGGCCGGCGCGATGGGCTTCGTGTGCAAGGACGAGGCGGCGGAACACGTGGTCGAGGCGGTGCGGGCGGCAAATCGGGGCGATTCCTATCTGAGTCCGCGGGCCCACGACCTAAAATAGTCGGCGGATCTGGGCACGGAAGGACTTTCCCGAAGGGGGCCTGTCATGGCCACACGCGTTCTGCTTGTCGATGATCACCGCGTCGTGCTCGAAGGCCTGCGGGCCATGCTCGA
>CAYFQS010000432.1:0-2655 GCA_964345245.1 uncultured Planctomycetaceae bacterium
CGGCGGGCAGCCGATGCTCGCCGACGCCGGCGACCTGCGTCGCCGGCGGGGCCCGGCGCAGATGTGTCGGCACCTCGCTCGAATCCGGGACCGGTGTCGCGAGATCGGCCCGATCGCCCGCACCGAGGCGATGCGCTTCGTGAACGCGGCGCGGGAAGCCGACCCGTCACTTGGCCGCGTGCCGCTGCCGTCGATGATGTAGCCCGGCGCGCCCTCGCTTCAGCGAGGCGTGGACTGCGGAACCGGACCTTCGCGTCCGCTGCGGTCCGGTTTGATCGTCAATCCTCGATTCTTCCCGCCCTCGCGGCAGCGAGGCGGGGCCGGTATAATCCCGCCTCTGCGTTGGCTGCTCCCGTCAAGGCCTGACGCAATCGATTGAGATTTCCATGCTCGAATCACTCCAGGAGAAGTTCTCCGGTGCTTTCCAGAAGCTGTCCGGCCGGGGCAAGATCACCGAGGACAACGTCTCCGAGGCGATGCGCGATGTTCGTAACGCCCTGCTCGAAGCCGACGTCAACTACGAAGTCGTCAAGGACTTCACCGAATCGGTGAAGCAGAAGGCCCTCGGCACCGAGGTGCTCACGTCGCTGCATCCGGGCCAGCAGATGATCAAGATCGTTCACGACGAGCTTGTGAATCTGATGGGGCCGGTGGATACGCACATCATGTACGTGCAGCCGGGGCCGACGGTGATCATGATGTGCGGGCTGCAGGGCAGCGGGAAGACGACCACGTGCGGCAAGCTCGCGGCATACCTGAAGAAGAAGGGCAGGAAGGTGATGCTCGGGGCGGCGGACCTGCAGCGCCCTGCCGCGGTCGATCAGCTCCAGACCCTTGCCCGGCAGGTGGACGACGAGATCGACGGGGCGGGGACGGTGTTTTTCTACGGCGAGCCGGACAAGTGCGCCGAGTACGGCAAGGCGGTGGGCGTGGCGGTGAAGGTCTGCCGCAACGCGCTGGCCGCGGCGAAGAAGTCCGGCTGCGACGTGCTGCTGCTCGACACGGCCGGCCGGCTGCACATCAATGACGATCTGATGGGCGAACTGCGTCAGGTCAACAGCGCCCTCAACCCGCACCAGATCTACCTTGTGATCGACTCGATGACCGGCCAGGACGCGGTGAACAGCGCCAAGGCCTTCAACGAACAGCTCGAACTGGACGGGGTGGTGTTGACCAAGACCGACTCCGACACCCGCGGCGGCGCGGCGCTTTCAGTCAAGGCGGTGACCGGCAAGCCGATCAAGTTCATCGGCACCGGCGAGAAGCTCGACGCCATCGAGGAGTTCCACCCCGACCGTATGGCCAGCCGCATCCTCGGCATGGGCGACGTGGTTTCCCTCGTCGAGAAGGCCCAGGAACAGGTCACCGAGGAGGAAGCCGAGCAGCTCCAGGAGAAGATGTCCAGGGGCAAGCTGACCATGGACGACTTCCTGAAACAGCTCAAGCAGATTCGCCGCATGGGCTCGATGAAGAGTCTGCTCGGCATGCTGCCCGGCGTGGGCTCGCAGCTCAAGGACCTCGACCTCGACGACGCCGAGCTGAACCGCACCGAGGCGATCATTCAGTCGATGACGCAGGACGAGCGGGCCGACGTCGACCTGCTGACCAGCTCCCGCCGGCGACGCATCGCCGGCGGTTCGGGCGCCGAGACGAAGGATGTCAGCCAGCTCGTCAAGGGCTTCGACATGGTTTCCGACATGACCAAGCAGATGTCGAGCATGTCCGGCCTGCAGCGGATGCGGGCGCTGGGCAATCTCGGCAAGCAGGACCTCGCGTCCTTCGGCTCGTCGAAAGGCCCGCAGTTCAAGGTCAAGCAACGCTCGAAACGCAAGAAGCGCAAGGAACGCAAGCGCAAGAGCCGGTGAGGGGAGAAACTCGAAATCCGAAACCCGAATCAAATTCCAGGCCCGAACGGCCGGACATGACCTTGCCGCGGGTCATTCAAGCATCGGGGCCTGGTGCATTCAGGCATTGATTCGGGTTTCGGAATTCGGCCTTCCCCCGTTCCGTCTCCGCCGAGCCCGCCGCTCGCGCCGGCCATGGCGGGGTTTGATCCTTTCCGCACTTCGTCTCTCCGTCTGGTCCGCGGCGATTTGCCAATCGTTGCTCCACCCGCTATCACGGGCCGAGCATGAGCAAGCAACCGAATATCGTTTTCATCCTCATCGACGACATGGGCTGGAAGGACCTGACCTGCCAGGGCAGCACCTTCTACGAGACGCCGAACATCGACCAGCTCGCGGCGAAAGGCATGACCTTCACCGACGCCTACGCGTCTTGCCCGGTCTGCTCGCCGACCCGGGCGAGCATCATGGCGGGCAAGTATCCGGCCAACGTGGGCGTGACCGATTGGATCGCGTGGAATCGCGATCCCGACCCGACGCGGGGCCACGCCCGGGGACGACTCATCGACGCCCCGTACGTCGACCACCTGCCCGAGCACGAATGCTCGCTCGGCCGGGCGCTCGGGGAAGGCGGCTACCAGACCTGGCACGTGGGCAAGTGGCACCTCGGCGGGCCCGGCTACTGGCCGGACGAACACGGCTTCGACGTGAACGTCGGCGGCTGTCACCACGGCTCGCCCGGCCCCCGCGGGGACCTACGCGTCTGGTAGTGACGTGCGGGGGGTGCGAGACGGGTGGGAGAGCTGAAGTT
>CAYFQS010000432.1:2665-3144 GCA_964345245.1 uncultured Planctomycetaceae bacterium
GCTGTCACCACGGCTCGCCCGGCCGCGGCGGGTACTTCAGCCCGTGGACGATCCCCGCCCTGGAAGACGTCGACGTGCCCGACGGCACCTACCTCGACGACTACCTGACCGACCAGGCGATGGAACTGATCCGCAACCGCGATGCGGATCGACCGTTTTACCTCAACCTGTGGTACTACCTCGTCCACACGCCCATCCAGGCGAAGCAGGAGCTGATCGACAAATACACCGCGAAGGCCGAACGCCTCGGCATCGACCAGGACGCCGCGCTCGTCCCGGGCGAATTCCACCCGGCCGACCACAAGCGCGACGTGCGCATCGTTCGGCGGATCATCCAGAGCGATCCGGTCTACGCGGCGATGGTCGAGATTCTCGACCAGAACGTGGGCAAGGTGATGCGTGCCCTCGAAGAAGCGGGCATCGCCGACGACACGGTGATCCTCTTCACCTCCGACAACGGCGGGCCGGGCCCCAGCCCG
>CAYFQS010000433.1:0-3136 GCA_964345245.1 uncultured Planctomycetaceae bacterium
ACGTCGAGCCGGGCTTGTTTCCGTGCCCCCGACCGGCGACAATGGGTCGAGCGAACGGGCCGCAAAACAGTGGGGCAAAACAGTGGGGCTGTGATGGTCAAACATGCGATTTTCTCCGGGACGCTGGTCTTCCTTGTGACTTTTGTTCAGCCGGCACGCGGGACGGAGGACGTACGCGCCGTATTCGAAGAGCTGTTCGGCACCCAGGTCGCCGAGGTCACGGGCACGCGGGACCGGGCGGATGACGTGGCGCTCGCCGGCACCATTCACGATGCCGCGGAGGCGCTCGAGGGGCCACCTGAACTGCGGCTGCTGATGTACGCCGAGGCCTTCGATCTCGCTCTGGTCGACAGCGACGGGTACGACCTGGCGATGCGGATCATGGAGCGGGTGATGGAGCTGTCTCCGGGGCGAAGCCCGGAGTGGGATGCCCGGCGGCTGCGGTTGCTCGAGCGGAGGTACCGCCGTGGTCGGCGAGCCGACTTGGGACAGGCCTGGCTGCAGGAGATGGTCGTGCAGGCCGATCGCCTCGTCCTCGCCGGCCGGTATGACGAGGCCCTGACCCTGTACCGCGAGGCCTCGGCTCTCGCGCCGCGGGTGGAGTCTGATCGGCGGGAGCAGATCATCGAGAAGATGCGCCGCACCCGGGGTCGTGAGCGTGCCGAACGCCGCATCACGCTGCTCCAACGGACGCTGGAGAAGAGCCCGCGCGATGCGGAATCGGCGAGGGAACTGGCCGAGTTGTATCTCACCGCGATGAACGATCCATCGCGCGCACTCGCCGCGGCCCGCAAGGCCGAGGACCCCGAACTGATCGAGATCGTGGAGTCGTTTGGCAAGCCGGTTGCCGACTTGAACGAACGAGAGGCGATCAAGCTCGCCGACTGGTGCGAGGAGCGGGAGGAGGGCGCGCCGGCGCAACCCGTGCTGCTGCGCCGGACTCGTGACGCTCTTCAACGCTATGTCGATCTGCACGGCGGCAGCGACGTGGACGGGCTCAAGGCGAAACTCCGCGTCGAGGAACTCGACAACCGCCTCGGGCTGACGGACAAGCCCGCCGATGACGAGCCGGCGGTTGTTGCGGACGATGGTCCGGGGCCGTCCGGCTCCCCCGATGAGGAGGGCACGACCGTCAACGGTGAGTTGCCGGAGATCACCGCCCGGGAAGCCGATCTCATCGAGTGGCTCAAGAAGACCCCGCTCAGCGACTGGAAGGTGGAGGACGACGACCTGCACGCCACCGGCGACGTGACCTACAAGTACCTGTATCTGCCCGCGAAGCCCGACGGCGACTATCGCCTGGACCTGAAGATCAAGGCGGAAGAACTGCACAGCCCGGGCGCGTACATCCGCGTGGACTTCCCCGTGGGGCGGACGCATTCCTACGTGAAGATTTCCGGCAATTCCTACCCCCGCCTCGGCGTGCGGACCTGGACGCGGGCGCATTCGCTGCGGCTCAAGGCGAAAGGCGCGTACCGCGTGACCATCGTCTCCGTCTACAGCAAGGCCAAGGGCGAGGCGGGGATCAAGGTGACGGTCAACGGCGTGTTGCTGTTCCAGTGGGCCGGGCCGATCTCACAGGTCAGCCCCTACGCAAGCTCCGGCGATCGGCCGCGAATCTACTTCTACCGCACCCTCCCCGTGCTCCAGCAGGCGACGATCAAGATGCTCAAGGGCGACGTGCACTTCTCCGCCGGCGGCAGCGACTGAGCGGCGCCATACGGTTCGGGGCCGCCTGCCGTCATCACGGTTGGGGTGGCGCGGGCGGCCGGAGTTCGCTGAGGCGAAGGGCGTGCTTCCGCACAACCCTCCCCTCGATGCCACGGATGGTCAGTTCGATCTCCGGGTCTGAAGCCGACCAGTCGATGTCGATCGTGCCGAAGTTCGGCTGCCGGTAGTTCTCGCCAAGACGGTGGCGGTTGGGTTCGTCCGGTCGGCCGGTGCCCTGGTTCAGGCCGCTCGAGGTCACGTCGTGGATGGGGTAGCCGGCTGGGCTTTCGTCGAGCCGGGAAATCTCGGCCAGGTGCCGGTCGCCGCTGATGAAGATCACGCCGCCCGCCCCCGCATCGCGAATCAGCTCGAGCAAACGCCGCCGCTCGCCCGGCAGGTTGGACCACTTCTCGAAGCGATGCTCCTCGGCCACGAACTGGATGCTCGAGGCGATAATGCGAATCTCGGCGGGCTTGCGGAGTTGCTCGCCCAGCCACTCCCATTGCCACCGGCCGAGCATCGTCTTCGCCGGATCGTCGTCGGGCAGGTAGCCCTTGCGCCCGTTGACCTCGCCGCGCTTGAGCGGCGAGCGGTGGAACCGGGTGTCGAGCAGGATCACCTGCACCCGCCGGCCATCCGGTCCGAGCGTGAGCTGGTCGTACACGCCGCCCTGATGCCATCGGGGGGAGTCGGCCGGCTCCTCGAAGAAGCGCAGAAACTCCCGTTGCGACGCGACCTTCTGCGGATACTCGCGGCCGGCGTCGTTCTCGCCGTAGTCGTGGTCGTCCCAGGTGGCCACGATCGGCGTGGTCGCCCGCAGCTCGGCGAAGCCCGGCTTCGCCGCGAGCAGGCCGTACTTCCGTCGCATCACCTTCATGTCCTCGGTGTCAGCGTAAATGTTGTCGCCGAGGAAGATGAACAGGTCCGGTTCGGAATCCACGATGGCGTGCCAGATCGGTTGCGGCCGATCCTGCTTGCCGCACGATCCGAACGCGATGGACGAAATCGCTTCGGAGGTGTCAGTCGGCGGGGCCCCGCCCACGCCGCGGGTCAACAAAGCCAGTCCCAGCACAATAACGAGTAGACGCTTCATGGCCGCATGGTAAGCGATTCGTGTTCAGAAACGGTTACGACTGGCGGGCGGCGACGATTACTTGCCCGCGTAGTCGATGACCCGGCTGATTTCACTGCGGAGTTGCCGGCGATCGACCACGCGATCCACGAACCCGCGCTCCATCAGAAACTGCGACCGCTGGAACCCCTCGGGCAACTCCTGCCGCACGGTGTTGGCGATCACCCGCGGCCCGGCGAAGCCGATCAGGGCATTGGGCTCGGCGAAGATCACGTCGCCGAGCATCGCGAAGCTCGCGGTCACCCCCCCCGTTGTCGGATCGGTGAGCACGGAGATGAACAGCCCCCGGTGATC
>CAYFQS010000434.1:0-3118 GCA_964345245.1 uncultured Planctomycetaceae bacterium
GTCGGTCGAGATCGGCCAGAATCTCCCCCTACTTGGCCAGTTGATCGCGCATCGACTAAACTTGCCGCGATCCCCAACCACGAAAGGATTCTCCCATGGCCGATGCACTCATGTCCACCGACCTGCCGCTGTCCAACCCCCGGACGGGCAAAGTCCGCGACCTTTACGACCTCAAGCTGTCAAACGGAAAGCCGGGCCTGCTCATCGTCGCCTCCGACCGCATCAGCGCTTTCGACGTGGTGATGGCCAACGGCGTGCCGGGCAAAGGCGCGATCCTGACCCGGATCAGCAAGTTCTGGTTCCAGCACTTCGCCCGACTCGTCGACCATCACCTCGTCTCGACCGACCCGGCGGACATTCCGGGCCTGTCGGACGACCAGCGCGACGCTCTTGAAGGCCGCATCATGATCGGTCGGAAGACCAACGTGGTGCCGGTCGAATGCGTCGTTCGCGGCTACATCGCGGGGTCCGGGTGGAAGGAATACCAGCAGTCGCGGACGGTGTGCGGAATCAAGCTGCCGGATGGGTTGAGGCAATGCGACAAGCTGCCCGAGCCGATCTTCACCCCCGCAACGAAGGCGGAGACGGGGCACGATGAAAACATCAACTTCGCCCAGGCGTGCGAGATCGCGGGAGAGAAGGTGATGACGAAACTGCGCGATCTGTCGCTGGAAATCTACGCGGAGGCGCGGGATTACGCGGCCGCGCGAGGCATCATCATCGCGGACACGAAATTCGAGTTCGGGTTGACCGAACCGGACAGTGACGAGCCGATCCTCATCGACGAAGTGCTCACGCCGGACAGCAGCCGCTTCTGGCCCGCTGACAGCTACGAGCCCGGCAGGGACCAGGACAGCTTCGACAAGCAGTACGTGCGGAACTATCTGCAGGAATTGTGCGACGCCGGGCAATGGGACAAGACCCCGCCGGGCCCCGAACTGCCGGACGAGATCGTGATGAACACGGTGGCGAAGTACCGCGAGGCGTACGAGCGGCTCGTCGGCGAGCCGATCAATGTGTGATCGGGCTGCCGCGGTTCGGCGATGAACCGCGACGGTTACTCAAGCCCGCACCCCCTGCGTGGCCGATGTCGATATCAGGCCGTCGGCGGAGACGGTGGCAAGCCCCTCACCTGGAACTGCTTATGCGTTACTTATCAATCGCGTCGCTTGCGGCGATCTGCGGCATCGCCCTGCTCGGCTGCAACTCGATGCGAGTCGGCGACACGAAGTACGTCGCCGTGCTCGAGACCAAGGTCGAGCAGCTACCCGCCCGCACCGTCGAGGTCACCGAAGACGTGCTCAAGGACCTGAACCTGGAGATGGTCTCGTCACGGACGACGCGTATCGACGGGCAGTTCCTGGTCCGCTCGGCCCTTCGGCGCGAGTACCGGATCATCGTCGAAGGCCACGGCCCGCGGGAAACGGAGTTGACGATCTACGGCACGGACTACTTCGAGGACCGAAATCAGGCGAAGCTGATCTGGGCCGAGATCGCCTCCCGCCTCGCCACACCAACGGTCGAATGAATAAAAAGGTGTCAGGAATCGTTTTCAGTCGCGACTGAAAACGATTCCTGACACCTTTTTATTCATTCGACCGTTGGTGTGGCGAGGCGGGAGGCGATCTCGGCCCAGATCAGCTTCGCCTGATTTCGGTCCTCGAAGTAGTCCGTGCCGTAGATCGTCAACTCCGTTTCCCGCGGGCCGTGGCCTTCGACGATGATCCGGTACTCGCGCCGAAGGGCCGAGCGGACCAGGAACTGCCCGTCGATACGCGTCGTCCGTGACGAGACCATCTCCAGGTTCAGGTCCTTGAGCACGTCTTCGGTGACCTCGACGGTGCGGGCGGGTAGCTGCTCGACCTTGGTCTCGAGCACGGCGACGTACTTCGTGTCGCCGACTCGCATCGAGTTGCAGCCGAGCAGGGCGATGCCGCAGATCGCCGCAAGCGACGCGATTGATAAGTAACGCATAAGCAGTTCCAGGTGAGGGGCTTGCCACCGTCTCCGCCGACGGCCTGATATCGACATCGGCCACGCAGGGGGTGCGGGCTTGAGTAACCGTCGCGGTTCATCGCCGAACCGCGGCAGCCCGATCACACATTGATCGGCTCGCCGACGAGCCGCTCGTACGCCTCGCGGTACTTCGCCACCGTGTTCATCACGATCTCGTCCGGCAGTTCGGGGCCCGGCGGGGTCTTGTCCCATTGCCCGGCGTCGCACAATTCCTGCAGATAGTTCCGCACGTACTGCTTGTCGAAGCTGTCCTGGTCCCTGCCGGGCTCGTAGCTGTCAGCGGGCCAGAAGCGGCTGCTGTCCGGCGTGAGCACTTCGTCGATGAGGATCGGCTCGTCACTGTCCGGTTCGGTCAACCCGAACTCGAATTTCGTGTCCGCGATGATGATGCCTCGCGCGGCCGCGTAATCCCGCGCCTCCGCGTAGATTTCCAGCGACAGATCGCGCAGTTTCGTCATCACCTTCTCTCCCGCGATCTCGCACGCCTGGGCGAAGTTGATGTTTTCATCGTGCCCCGTCTCCGCCTTCGTTGCGGGGGTGAAGATCGGCTCGGGCAGCTTGTCGCATTGCCTCAACCCATCCGGCAGCTTGATTCCGCACACCGTCCGCGACTGCTGGTATTCCTTCCACCCGGACCCCGCGATGTAGCCGCGAACGACGCATTCGACCGGCACCACGTTGGTCTTCCGACCGATCATGATGCGGCCTTCAAGAGCGTCGCGCTGGTCGTCCGACAGGCCCGGAATGTCCGCCGGGTCGGTCGAGACGAGGTGATGGTCGACGAGTCGGGCGAAGTGCTGGAACCAGAACTTGCTGATCCGGGTCAGGATCGCGCCTTTGCCCGGCACGCCGTTGGCCATCACCACGTCGAAAGCGCTGATGCGGTCGGAGGCGACGATGAGCAGGCCCGGCTTTCCGTTTGACAGCTTGAGGTCGTAAAGGTCGCGGACTTTGCCCGTCCGGGGGTTGGACAGCGGCAGGTCGGTGGACATGAGTGCATCGGCCATGGGAGAATCCTTTCGTGGTTGGGGATCGCGGCAAGTTTAGTCGATGCGCGATCAACTGGCCAAGTAGGGGGAGATTCTGGCCGATCTCGACCGAC
>CAYFQS010000435.1:0-3107 GCA_964345245.1 uncultured Planctomycetaceae bacterium
GACCTGAACTTGCCGCCGCGGTACTTCGAACGATTGATGGAGATGATGGAGGCCGAGCCGCGGCTGGGGACGGCGAGCGGGAAGACGTATTACATCGACACTGAAACCGGCCAGAGAGTTCCGGAGAAGATCCGCGACCACATGTCGATCGGGGCGAGCAAGTTCTATCGCCGCGAATGCTTCGAACAGATCGGCGGCTTCGTGCGCCAGGTCATGTGGGACGGCATCGACTGCCACACGGCCCGCATGCGCGGCTGGATCGCGGGCAGCTTCGATGAGCCGGACCTGCAGTTCGAGCATCTGCGGCCGATGGGTTCGAGCGACAAGGGGATTCTGAAGGGCCGCATGCGGCACGGATACGGGCAGTATTTCATGGGAACCTCATTGGCGTTCGTGACGGCGAGCGCGCTGTTCCGCCTGGCCACGCCGCCTCGTGTGCTCGGATCGTTGGCGATGTGGTGGGGCTACGTGCGGGCGATGCTCCGTCGCGAGCCCCGTTATGACGATCTCGAGTTCCGCCGATTTCTGCGCCGCTGGCAGTGGTTGGCGCTACGCAAGGGCACACGCCGCGCGACGGAGCAGGTGACCGGGGAACAAGCGGAACGGTGGCCCCCGGACCGGGTGGAAGTACGGGCAGATCCCGCCTGCAGGCGTTCGGCCTGATGTGTAGAGACGCATCAATTCCTGTCGAAGCGACAGAACCGAGCAAGATGAACAAACGCAGGGCGGCCGGCGAACTGCTGGGCGTGCGGTTTGATGCGTTGTCGGAAGAGGCCACGATCGCGCATGTGCTGGATACGATGGAGGGCGGCGGAGCTTCCGTGGTGAAAACTTCAGGCCTCGGCGGCTGGGTGCTGACGGCGAACCTTGACCATCTGCGGCGGTTGGTGCGGGATGCGGAATATGCGGAACTGTGCGCGGGGGCGTCGTTGATCGTCGCGGATGGGATGCCGCTGATCTGGGCGTCGCGGTTGCAGGGCACGCCGCTGCCGGAGCGGGTGGCGGGGTCGAGTCTGGTGAGTTCCTTATCCAAGCGACTTGGAGAAGAGGGGCGGTCGGTGTTCCTGCTCGGGGGCGAGCCGGGGACGGCGGAGGCGGCGGCGGAGGTGCTGCGGCAGCGCTGTCCGGGACTGCGGATCGCCGGCACGCACTGCCCGCCGATGGGGTTTGATCGCGATCCGAAGGCGGTCGAGGCGATCGGCGACATGCTCGCGGCGGCGGAGCCGACCATGGTCTACGTCGCGCTCGGCTCGCCGAAGCAGGAGCGATTGATCACGGAACTGCGGCACCTGCTTCCGGGGGCGTGGTGGATGGGCGTGGGGATCAGCTTCAGTTTCCTGTGCGGGCGAGTGAAACGGGCCCCGGTGTGGATGCAGAAGGCCGGGCTCGAATGGGTGCATCGTCTTGCCCAGGAGCCCCGCCGCCTCGCCAAACGATACCTGATTGATGACCTGCCGTTCGCGCTGGTGCTCTTCGCCGGCTGTTTACGTCGGCGATGGCAGCGGCGGGCGGCGAATACGGAATGACTCAGGAAGCACATGACCTAACACTCCGGGGTTCCACAGAGGGTGGAGGTGAACTCATGATCCGATCCCATACACCAATGAAGGCAAATCGGGGGCCGGTCACCGGGCGACGCGAGGGCGAGGTGCTCGACCTGCTGCGACAGCGATTGCGGGCGGTGGTTTATCTCGCCGGGGCGGTGCGGGCGAATCGGCTGACCGAGGCGATCGAGCGGTCGCTGCTCGACCTGCCGCTCGATGCGTCCCGCACGCTGCTGGGCGACTGGCGGGCACACGTGTCCGGATTGGCCGAGCGACTGGACCGGGACGCGTTGCCGATTCGCGTGATGGTGAACGACGACGCCCCGCCGCCGGTGATTCCTGCGTTGAACGGTCGCGTGGCCGTCTCCATCGAGTACGACCCGCAGCAGTATCGCGGCACGGCGGGGCTGCTGCGCGACGTGACCCGCGAGTACGGAGCGGACGACCTCGTGCTGGTCGTCGGTGGGGCGCAGTTGCTGCTGCGACCGCTGGACGATCTGGCGCTGCGGCTGGGCCACGAGGAGTCCGACGTCGCCCTGCTGACCCATGCCGACGGCACGCCGAGTTCGGTGATGCTCATGCGCTGCGGGGCGCTGGAACGGGTGAAGTCCCGCGGCTTCCTCGACCTGAAAGAGCAGTTCCTGCCGGAGCTCGCGGCCGCCGGCACGGTGAAGGTGATCGAAGCGCGTTCGCCGATCACCGCGCCGACGCGGACGCTGGACGAGTACATCCGGGCGGTGCGGATGTCACACCTGGCCGGGGCGGGCATCGAGGACGGCAACCCGTTCACCGAGCATTGGCAGCCGACCTTCGGACTGACCGAGGAAGGCGCCGCCGTGGCCGAGGACGCGCGGGTACACGACTCGGTCGTTCTCGCCGGCGGCGAGGTGGCGAACGGCGCGACGGTGGTGCACAGCGTGGTCACGAGGTCCGGCGTGGTCAGCCGGCGGCAGATGGTGATTGACGAGGTGATCGGGACATCGATTGCGAACGGCCGGAAGGGGAGGAAATAATGGGACGAATGATCCTGCGAAATGGCTGGAGCATGGGGCACGCCGTGGCCGCCCTCGCCATGGCGGCGGTGGGGGTGATCGCCACGGGCGACGCCTGGCTGGACATGTGGCGCATCGCGATCCGCGATGAGGAGTCGAGCCACATCTTCCTTGTGCCGATTGTGGTGATATGGCTGGTATGGATGCGCAAATCCCGGTTCCGCTGGTGCCGACCGGTGGGCCAGTGGATCGGCCCGCTGATCGTGGTCGCCGGGTGGGCGATCTCGACCCTCGGCTACCACAACGCGATCCAGTCGTTCTGGCACGGCGGGTCGCTGCTGGTCGTGATCGGCTGTGTGCTGAGCGTGCTCGGCCGGGACGTGCTCAAGCACTTCCTGCCGGCCGTGGTGGTGCTCGTGTTCCTCGTGCCGGTGCCGGGGCTGGTGCGCCAGCAGATCGCCATCCCCCTCCAGCGGGCGACCGCGATGGTCACGGAGAACCTGCTCGAGGTGTTCGGCCTGCCGATCATGCGATCGGGCAGTCTGCTGACCATCAACGGCATGGACATCGG
>CAYFQS010000436.1:0-3084 GCA_964345245.1 uncultured Planctomycetaceae bacterium
ACTACCGCGAGGCGTACGACATCTACGCGTGCAACGGGATTCTCTTCAACCACGAATCGCCCCGGCGGGGCGAGACGTTCGTGACCCGCAAGATCACACGGGCGGTCGGGCGGATCAAGCACGGCCTGCAGAGCGTGGTGCACATGGGCAACATTGACGCGAAGCGCGACTGGGGCTTCGCCGGCGACTTCGTCGAGGCGATGTGGCTCATGCTCCAGCAGGACCGGCCGGACGATTACGTCGTCGCCACCGGCGAGACGCACAGCGTGCGAGAGTTCATGGAGATCGCCTTCAGCCACGTCGGCCTGGATTACAAGGACTTTTACAAGGTCGACCCGCGCTATTTCCGCCCCACCGAGGTGGACCTGCTGCTCGGCGATGCGAGCAAGGCCCGCAAGCAGCTCCAGTGGGAGCCGAAGGTCAACTTCGAAGAACTGGTGAAAATGATGGTCGACCAGGACATGGAGTTGGCGGCGAGGGAGAAAACGCTCATCGACGCCGGCCACGAGCTGCCGGAGATGGTCGGCCACGATCAGTAGCGGACGAGTGATTCGGTTTGGCCGCGACCCGAGTCTGCGAGGCGAGCGCGGCGGCCGACGCATGAATCCGGACCTTCGCTGACGCTGCGGTCCGGCTTGACAGATTTGGAGTGCAGTTGGGAGCAGCCGCTGAGCCATGGACTGGAACAACACGCGAGTGACGGTGACGGGCGGGGCGGGGTTTCTCGGCCGCTTCCTCTGTGAGCAGCTTCGTGAGCGCGGTTGCGAGCGGATCGACGTACCCCGGCGGGCGGAGTACGACCTGACCGTCGAAGCCGACGTGGTCCGGATGTACGACGAGTTCGAACCGGACGTGGTGATCCATCTCGCCGCGGAAGTCGGCGGGATCGGCGCCAATCGCGAGCACCCCGGGCGGTTCTTCTACGCCAACATGGCCATGGGCATGCACCTGATCGAGCACGGCCGGCGACGCGGCATCCAACGCTTCGTCCAGACCGGCACCGTCTGCGCTTATCCCAAGCACACGCCCGTGCCCTTCCGCGAAGAAGAACTCTGGAACGGCTACCCCGAAGAAACGAACGCTCCCTACGGCGTGGCGAAGAAGGCGCTGTTCGTCATGCTCGACGGCTACCACCGCGAGTACGGCCTCGACGCGGCCGTCGTCGTGCCCGTCAACCTCTACGGCCCGGGCGACAACTTCGACCTCAACACCTCCCACGTGATCCCCGCTCTGATCCGCAAATGCGTCGAGGCAAAGCAGCGCGGCGACGAGGCGATCCCGTGCTGGGGCACCGGCTCGGCGTCGCGCGAGTTCCTCTACGTCGAAGACGCGGCCGAGGCGATCATCGTCGCGGCGGAGACGATGGCCGACCCCACGCCGATCAACCTCGGCACCGGCCGGGAAATTCAGATCCGCGATCTCGTCGAGCTCATCGCCAGACTGTGCGGCTTCGACGGGCGCATCGAGTGGGACACGTCGAAACCCGACGGCCAGCCGCGCCGATGTCTGGACACGAGCCGCGCGGCCGAACTGCTCGGCTGGACCGCGAAGACCGATCTCGAAGACGGCCTGCGGAAGACCATCGACTGGTTCCTCGCCCAGGACGAGCTCCGCGAGGTGCATTACGGTTGAGCGGCCGGTACCCTGTTCCCTCTCACGAGCGCCGACCTGATCGCCTCATGCGTATTCTGCTGATTAACCAGTTCTATTACCCCGACGTCGCCGCCACGGCCCAGCAGCTCAGCGACCTCGGCGAGCACCTCGTCGAGGCCGGCCACGAGGTGACGGTGCTCTGCTCGCGGGGGCAGTACGACGACGGGTCCGGCCGACCGACGCCCCGGCGGGAGACGCACCGCGGCGTGCGGATCCGCCGGCTGTCGGCGCCGAGCTTCGGCAAATCGAGCACGCTTGGCCGAATGGCCGACTACGCCGGGTTCCACCTGCTGTGCGGGCTCAGGACGCTGGCGGCCGGCTGGCGGTACGACGTGGCCGTCACCCTCACCACCCCGCCGCTCATCGGCATCTACGCGACGTTGCTGCGATGGATCACATTCGGCCGCACACGTCACGTGTGCTGGGCGATGGACCTTCATCCGGACTGCGAATTCGAGCTCGGCGTGCTCAAGCGCGGCGGCGTGCTCGGCCGGGCGCTCGAATGGTTGAACGCCACGCACTTCCGCGCCGCCCACGCGACCGTCGCCCTCGGCGGATGCATGGAGCAGCGGCTGCTGGACAAAGGCGTCGCCCCCGAGCGGCTGCACGTGATCGGCGTCTGGAACCGGGCCGACCGCATCACCCCCATGCCGACGGGCGAATCGCCCCTGCGGGCCGACCACGGCCTGGAAGATAAGTTCATCGTCATGTACTCCGGCAACGCGGGTCTGATCCATACCTTCGACGCGGTGTGCGAGGCGATGCGCCGGCTGCGCGACGATCGCCGGATCGTGTTCCTCTTCATCGGCGGCGGCAAGCGGCTGAGCGAGGTCGCCGGCTACGCCGCCGAGCACCAACTGGCGAACTTCACCCGCCTGCCCTACTTTCCGCGCGAACGGCTGAACGAATCACTGGCCATGGGCGATGTGCACCTGATCACGCTGCGACCGGAGATGGCCGGCGTCGCCGTGCCTTGCAAGACCTACGGGATCATGGCCGCGGGCCGACCGGCGATTTTCGTCGGCCCGAACGACGCCGACACCGCCCGCCACCTCCGCGACGCCGACGCCGGCCTGGTCATCGCCCCCGACAACCCCGGCGCCCTCGTCGACGCCATTCGCCATCTCGCGGACGACGATGCATACCGCCAACGCCTCGGCGCCAACGCCCGCACCGCCTTCGAAGCGCGCCACGAACGTGAGGTCTGCTGCGAGCAATGGCGCGAGCTGCTCGAAGGACTCACTTGAAATCAGCCCATGGTCGGGGCCGCAGCCCAGGGCCGTCCGGATCACGCGTTCACCCACGGTCGCAAGACGGATGTCGCGGAACAACGGCTCGGGGATCGCATCGAATCTGCTCGGAACTCAGGCGCGGCGGGTAGGGTGGCGCTGAGCGAGTCGGCGAGCGATGCCCACCACGCAGAGCCAGCCA
>CAYFQS010000437.1:0-3077 GCA_964345245.1 uncultured Planctomycetaceae bacterium
TCTTGATGAAGTTGCCGGCATCTAGAAGCGAATCATGGGTTCCGGTATCCAGCCAAGCTGTCCCCCGCCCCAAAAGCTCCACTTGCAAATCTCCAGCCTGAAGGTAGGCTGTGTTCACATCCGTTATCTCCAGTTCCCCTCGCCAGGAAGGTTGTATGTCTTTGGCGATTTCCACTACTTTGGGGTCATAAAAATACAAACCGGTCACAGCAAAGTTGGACTTGGGATGCCGTGGTTTTTCTTCCTGGAACTGCTCGCTCTGGGACTGCTGGGCGTGGCTGCGACCGGGCCGAAAATCCCCGCCGAGACCGCCACCCGGCCCGTCGCCGTGGTGCTCGACGATTCCTACTCGATGCTCGCGGGCACGGCGGAGGAGAGGGCCCGCGACCGGGCCGCCGATTGGCTGAACGAACAGCTCGAAGGCGAGCGGCTCGGCCGGCCGATCCACCTCATCGCCGCGGGAAGTCGACCGCGAATTCTCGGCGAGCCGAGCCATGACCTCGACCGCCTTCGCCAATTACTGACCCGGTGGACCTGCCGGTCCGCCCAGGCCGGGATCGACCGGGCGATCGCGCTCGGCTCCGCCCTCGCCGGCGACCGCGGCCGTGTCCTCGTCGTCACCGACCACGCCCCGGACGACACGCCTGACACCGGCCGGCTTCGCTGGCGGGCGTTCGGTCGGCCCTGGCCCAACGCCGCCATCGTCAGCGCGGTCCGCAGCGACCAGGACCAGACGTCCAGGGTGCTCATCGAAGTCGCCGCCCTCGGCGACCCGCCGCTGTCGACCACGCTCACCGTGACCGCGGCGGAGAACGATCGGCCGCTGCTCCGCGGCAACGTGCAACTTGATGCGGGTCAGACCCGGCGATTCACCCAGGCCCTGCCGCCGGGCGCGGGCGTCGTGCGGGCGACGCTCGGCGACGATGCGCTCGATCTGGACAACGTCGCTACCCTTGTCCCGACCCGTCCGCCGACAGTGCGGACCGAACTGGCCATCGCCGACGAGCGTCTGCGCGAGTCGGTCGACAAGGCGCTGACGGCGAGCAATATCGCCGCCCGCGCCACCACGCGGGTGCAGCTTCGGCTGACCGACCGGCCCGTCGGCGAAGCGGGCGCCGGGCCGACCGCGTGGGTCCTGCGATTTCACCGGGCCGGCGAGCCGGCGTCGTACCTCGGGCCCTTCGTGATCGACCGCGGTCACCCACTCGCCGAGGGCCTGGCGCTCACCGGCGTGGTGTGGGGCGTGGGGGAAACCGAGGACGAGGCCCTGCCCGGCCGACCGGTGATCACCGCGGGCAATCGCGAACTGCTCAGCGACCGCGAGCTCGGCCTCGGCCGCCACGAGCTGCACGTGCGGCTCAAACCGGAGGCGTCGACGCTCACCGAGTCCGCCGACTGGCCGATCCTGCTATGGAACCTGCTCCGCTGGCGGGCCCGGCAGGCCCCCGGCATCCACGAGCCGAACGTCCGCCTCGGCCGCGAGGTCGTGGCGATGTTCACCCCGCAGACCCGGCAAGCCGAACTCGTCGGCCCCGGCGGCGATCCGCGCGAATTGCCCGTGCGCCGGGGCCGGGCGGTGATCTCGCCCGACCGCACGGGCCTGCATCGCCTCCGCAGCGAGCTTGGCGAGTTCACCTTTGCCGTCAGCACGCTCAGTCGGCGGGAATCCGACCTCGCCGCCGCCGCCGAAGGCGAGTGGGGAAGCTGGCTGGACGAGGTGGCGCTGCGCTGGGAGTATCGCGACGCGGCGTGGGCCCTGTTGCTCGCCGCCGTCGCCCTGCTCACGCTGCACATGGCGTTCGTCTCGAAGGCATCGCAAGGCGTGCGCGCGTGATGAGACGGCTTACGCCGAGCCAACCCGCCGCGCCGGACTCCTCCCCCGGCCGCGCGCGGCGGGGGAGGACTGAATGAACAGAATGACGGACCTCGCCGCGTCGGTTTGACTCCGCGGGGCGGGTTTTGGATTTCGGATTTCGAGTTTCCGCCCATGGCTTTGCTTCACCCAATCTGGTTTCTGCTCGCGATCCCGCTCATCGCGGCGGTCGTCTGGTGGCGGATGCCCTCGCGGTTGCTGGCGACGCTGCGCTGCATCGCGCTGGGGTTGATCCTGTTGGCCATGGTCGGGTTGACGGTCAAGCTGCCAAGCCGGGCGGGCACGGTGGTGATCGTGGCCGACCGCAGTCGGTCGATGCCGCCGGAGAGTGAAACCGCGCTCGGCGAGCTGATCGACCTGACCCAGGAGGAGAAGTCGGCGGACGATCGGCTGGCGGTGGTGAGCTTCGCCGACCGCGTCGCGGTCGAGCAGCCGCCGCAGACCGGGCGCTTCGGCGGGTTCGTCACCGACGTGGGCGAAGACGCGTCGAACCTCGCCGAGGCGATCGAGACCGCCTCGGCCCTCGTGCCCGCCGACGGTCCGGGGCGCATGCTCGTGATCAGCGACGGGCAGTGGACCGGCCGCGAGCCGGCCGGCGGCGCCGCCCGCGCCGCCGCCCGCCGCATCGCCATCGACTACCGCCTGCTCCAACGGCCGGCCGCAGGCGACCTCGCCGTCACCGAGATCGACGCCCCGGACGAGGTCGGCCCGGGCGAGTCGTTCATGATCCACACCCGGATCGAGAACCCTCGCCGGCAGACGGTGCGTTTCCAGCTCTGGCGGGGCGAGCGGATTCTCGCCGCGGGCGACCGCGCGCTGCCCGCGGGGCGAAGCCGGCTCACCTTCCGCGACATGGCCGGCGACCCCGGCACGATGGAATACCGCATGCGCGTCGCGGCGGTGGACGCATCGATCGCCGACCCGGCGCCGGAGAACAACACCGCCCGCCGGCTGGTCGGCGTCGCCGGGCCGAAGCCGATCCTCTGCGTCACCACCGGCGGCGAGTCGCGGTACGCCGCCCTGCTCGCCGCGGGCGACCTGCCCGTCGACGCCCGCCCGCCGGGCGCCTGCCGCTGGTCGCTGGCGGACCTGTCCAACTTCGCCGCGGTCATCCTCGAGAACACCCCCGCCCGGCAGATCGGCCTCCGGGGCATGGAGAACCTCGCCGCGTGGGTCGAGCCGTCCCAGGCGTCTATCTCAACCG
>CAYFQS010000438.1:0-3041 GCA_964345245.1 uncultured Planctomycetaceae bacterium
GGCGAACCCAATCGACGTTCGCCTCCGGCGCGCCGCCATGGACGTCGTGATGCGTGTTCGCGGGTCGGTCCGCGTAACCGGCGGTTGCGGCTTTGTGGGGCGTGGCTGAGTGGGCCTTGTGCCAGGAACGTGCTTGCGGAGAATCTGGCAGAATGCTATATTATGTTGAATCAACTTCGTGTTGCGTTCAGGAGATGCGAAATGCCCATTGCTTCTCGATCAACTGCGACGTCTGCCCGCGCCAATCGCGGTTTCACGCTGATCGAACTCCTCGTGGTGGTCGCGATTATTGCGATGCTGATTTCGATTCTGCTGCCGGCCCTGAACAAGGCACGAGATGCGACGCGTCTCACCGTGAGCAGCATCAACCAGCGATCCCTCATGAACGCGCTTCGGTTCTACTTCTCGGACAATTCGGACCATCAGCCGTTGTTCGCCAACTACCGGAACTGGCGTGTCGAACTGGAGTACCTGTTCCCCGTCAAGCTCGCGCCCTACCTTGGCATCTCCGGGATCGAGGATAAGCCGATCCAGGCCGGTCCGGGCGGCCAGATGGATGCCTACCTCCAGCAGATCGTCACCGGCGGGAAGGCGCGGAAGAGCGCTTTGTACTGTCCATCCGATCCGTTCAAGATCAGCGAGGCCGAACTCGATCTCACCGGCGGCACGGTCCCCTGGGTGCAATCCAGCAGCTACGGCTGTGTCTACTCAAGCTGGGACTGGCAGGTCATCGAGAGCAAGAAGGGCGGGGTAACGCACGATGGCTACATCCCCGGGCAGTTCATCGGCAACCACATCGGTCGAACGTTCGGCACCAATCGGGTCGAAGGGTCCGGCGAGTCGTTATACATGGGCCGGTATGTCGCCCGTCGCGAGAATCCATCCGCCGCGGCGGTGTTCGGCCATGTGTCCGGTTCGCGGGCGTTCTACCTGCTGCTCAACCGCGCGGCCGGATGGCAGGGCTACGGCTACGACGATCCCGACATGAGCTTCAGCGACCAGCAACCGTTCACCTACCTCGACGGGCACACGGAAACGATCTCGCGGGATGAGCTGTTCAACCCCAACCGCTACGGGCCGAACACGATGTACGATCTGTGGTCGAGGCACTATCACTAGCATCAGTTCACCCGGAGGAACCCGACCACCAGCGGAGTCGGCAACGCCGTGGCGCGACCAGCGGTTGCGGCACCGCGTGACGTGGCCGTGCGCCCGGCGGGTTGGGCGGGGCATCGGACGGGGTCGAAATGTCCCCGCGCAACCGGCGGTTGCGGCTTTGTGGGAACGCGCGGGGCGCGTTCCTACAATCCCGACGCGAAGACATGGTGAATCATCAGGAAAGGCAGCCCGATCATGCAAGCGATGACCGCAACCGAACTCGGCGGCCCGGACGTGCTCAAGCTGCAGGACGTGCCTGACCCCCAACCCGGGCCGTGGGACCTGCTCGTCGAAGTGCGCGCCTCGGCGCTTAATCCCGTGGATTACAAGGTGCGGGAGAGCGGGCTCGGCATGGACCGCGCGTTCCCGCTGATCCTCGGTTATGACGTGAGCGGCGTGGTCAAGGCGGTGGGGGACGAGGTCGAGGACCTGGCCGTGGGCGACGAGGTATACGCCTCGCCGTCAATCGCCCGGCCGGGCGCGTACGCCGAGTACGTCTGCGTCGACGCCCGGACCGCGGCCCGGAAGCCGGGATCGCTGTCGCACGTGGAAGCCGCCGCACTGCCGCTGGTCACGCTCACCGCGTGGGAATCGCTGCACACCCGGGCCGGCATCCACACCGGCGAGACGGTGCTCATCCACGCCGGGGCCGGCGGCGTGGGACACATCGCCGTCCAACTCGCCGGGTTGCACGGCTGCACGGTCATCACCACCGCCAGTCGCGAGGAGTCGATCGCCCTGTGTCACGAGCTCGGCGCCGACCACGTGATCAACTACAAAGAGCGGGACTTCGTCGACGCGGTCGAACGGATCACGGACGGCGTGAAGTGCCCCGTCGTGATCGACACCGTGGGCGGCGAGGTGTTCGAGAAGTCGATGGACTGCGTCGGCCTGAACGGCCGCATGGTCGGCATCGTGTACACCAAAACCGATCAGATCTGGGACAAGCTGTTCCGCATGAATGCGACGCTGCACCTGGAGTTCATGGGCGTGCCGCCGATCTACGGGGTGAACATGGAATCGCACCGGGAGATTCTGCGGACCGTCGCCGAACTCGCCGACGCCGGCAAGATCAAGCCCCACGTCGGCCGGACGATCAAGCTGGAAGACGTCCCCGACGCCCACCGCGATCTCCAGCAGCACCACCACAACGGGAAGATGGTGATCGATCTGACGGGCTGAACGCCGGGGACGGCGAGGCGGCGGGCAGCGCCGCGTCGAAGCCCCGGATCCGAAGGGGAGGAAGCGCGGCGTCGGAGCGCGAGTGTTTGCACGAAATTCTCACCACCAGGGAGTCATCATGACCCGATCGCCAATCATCGCACTGATCGTCGTGGTGCCGGCGGCGTTCGCCGATTCGCCGGCCACGCAGCCCGCCACGCAACCGGCCACGCAGCCCGGCGGGCCGACCGCGGTGTACGACGCGCTGCTCAAGGAGCACGTCGACGCCCGCGGGATGGTCGATTACCGCGCTCTGCACCGTCGCCCGCAATCACTCAAGCGATACGTGAACTGGTTGGCATCGGTGGACCTCGATGCCATGGGCCGGAACGCGAAGCTCGCCACGCTGATCAACGCCTACAACGCGTTCACACTGCAGCTCCTCGTCGAGCGCTGGCCGGTCGATTCGATCATGGACATCCCCGAGCACAGGCGGTGGGACCATCGGCGGTGGAACCTCGGCGGGCGGACTTACTCGCTCAACGAGATCGAGCACGAGGTGATTCGCAAACAGTTCGACGAGCCGCGGATTCACTTCGTCCTGGTGTGCGCCGCGAAGGGCTGCCCGCCGTTGCGGCGGGGGGGGGGTGTCGCCCGCCGCCCTTCGCCGCAGCCCGCCGCCCCGACCCCGCACGGGGACCAGCGCGAGACGGGGGACCCCT
>CAYFQS010000439.1:0-3026 GCA_964345245.1 uncultured Planctomycetaceae bacterium
ACGCTGATCGTCAAGGCGCGCAAGGACTTCATGGACCTCCTGGCCCGGCTGATCCAGGCCCTGGATTCGACCGATCCGCGAAAGGCCGAGATCGTGGTCTTCCCGCTGGCCAACGCCGACGCGCGAAGCATGGCCGAGATCCTTACGCAGCTTTTCGAGTTGGAGGGCTCGGCCCCGTCGAACCGCGCGGTTCGCTACACGCTCACCGGTGGCGAGACGGTCGAAGCCGGCGGTGGGCAGGGCGCGACGCTGGGCACCGACGAGCAATACGCGCTTCGGATCACGGTGGATCTGCGGACCAACAGCCTGTTGGTCGGCGGTACGGAGCAGTATGTCAAGCTCGTCGGCGGAGTGATCCGCGAGTTGGATTCCAGTCCCGCCCAGCAGCGGGTGAGCAAGGTCTACCGTCTGCGCAACGCCAACCCGGCGGATATCGAGACGGCCCTGCGGGAGTTCCTCGACCAGGAGCGGCAACGGGTCGTGGACGTCTTGGGCGACGATCGCATGGGCGCGGCGATGCGCCTGCTGGAGCGCGAAGTCGCGGTGGTGGCCGAGGAGGCCAGCGGGACGCTGTTGCTCTCGGCCAGTCCGCGGTACTTCGACATTGTCGCGGACATGATCGCCAAGCTCGATAAGGCCCCGCCGCAGGTGCTCATCCAAGTCCTGCTGGCCGAGGTGTCGCTGGACGATACCACCGATATCGGCGCGGACTTCAACGCCAGATGGGACGATGGCGAGACGACCGTCGGGACGGGCACGAACTTCGGTGTGGGGAGCAATCTCAACGCCCTCAGCGGCCTGACGTTGTCGGTTACCGCCAGCGATCTGAGCTTCTTCTTCCGCGCTTTGCAGAGCCGCGGGAAGATGGAAGTGCTCAGCCGGCCGCAGATCGTCGCCACGGACAACAAGGAGGCGGAGATCAACGTCGGCCAGTCCGTGCCGTTCATCAGCCAGTCGACGATCAGCGACTCCGGCCGCGTGAACAACACCATTGAGTACCAGGACGTGGGTATCCTCCTGTCGGTCACCCCGCGGATCAACGAGGACGGCTTCGTGCGGATGGAGGTGGCCCCCGAGGTCAGTTCGCTCTCCGAGTCGACGGTGCAGGTCAGCGAGAACGTCAACGCGGTGATCGTCAACCGGCGATCGGCCCGGACGACGGTGACGGTCCAGGACGGGCACACGATCGTCATCGGGGGGCTGATCACCACCACCGAAGAGAACCGCGAGGACAAGGTGCCCCTGATCGGCGACATCCCGCTTGTGGGCAACCTGTTCAAGTCGGTTCGCAAGGTCAGCGACCGCAGCGAACTGCTCATCGTGCTGACGCCGCACGTGCTGCGAACGGCGGACGAGGCCGACAGTATCACCCATCCGCAGGTAGAGCGAATCCGTACCATGCAGGATCGCGACACCGACAAACTTCGCGACGCGATTATCCACTCGCTGTCCCGCGATCCGGAGATGATCAAAATCATCCAGGAAGAGCTTCAGAAGCGCGGCAAGCCGGCCCCGGCGGCGCCGGAGGAAGACCAGCCCGCTGAGCAAGAGGAAGACGCCGCGGTTCGGATCGAGGACATCACGCCGTGACACGACCAATCGTCATGGTGGCGGTCATGGCCTGCTGCATCGCGGGCTGCGTGCAGGAGAACCCCAACCGGCCGCCCGAGCCGGTGGCGGAGATCGACCACATCGACTTGATGGCCCCGCCGGTGGCGATGAACCTGGACTCGGCGCCCGGCCTGGACGGGGTGGTCGTGCAGGTGTTCACCTACCAGCTCAACGAGGATCCCGAGCAACTGGTCAGCGGCACGATGGAATTGATGCTCTATGCCCACGCGGGCCCGGCCGACATGGAAACCGTTCGCAAGCTCGTGACCGAGCCGCCTTTCAGGAAGTGGGCCTACAAGGCCGACCAGTTGCCGCGCCACCGGTTCCGTCATGCACTGGGGCTCTGGGGCTACCGCTTCACGCTTGACTGGGGCGAGAACGCGCCCGAGACCAAACGCGTGCTGGTCATCGCGCGCTACGAGTCGCCCAGCGGCAAGGTGCTCTACTCCAAGCCCACCCACGTGGCGCTCACCGGCGGCTGAGCGGCAAACTTCAGGCCAGCGTCATGTTGTCCCGGTGCACCACCTCGTCGCAGGGCTTGTCGCCCAGCACCTGCCGGATCTGCGCGGTCTTGCGCCCCTGGATGCGCCGCACCTGGGCGGCCGGGTAGTTGGTCAGCCCCCGGCCAATCTCCTCTCCCCCGGGCCCGACGATCCGTACGATGTCGCCTTGTTCGAAGTCACCCGTAACTTCCGTAATCCCGCTGGGCAGGAGGCTCTTGCCTCGCGTGGTCAGGGCCGCGACGGCCCCGGCGTCGACGATCAGGGCCCCGGCCGGCCTGGAAGCCTGGGCGATCCAGCGGCGGCGCGAGTTCATTCTTCGCTTGGCCGGGACAATCACCGTGCCCACCTTCCGGCCCGAGGTGAGCTTGGTGAGGATGTTGGGCGTTCGGGCGTTTGCGATGATGGCCAGCTCGCCGGCTCGCGTGACCATGCCGGCGGCCTGGAGCTTGGAGCCCATGCCTCCCGAGCCGAGTCGGCTTCTCTCTTGGGTCACCAGCGCCTTTGCCTCGGCGGTGCTCTCGATGAGGTCCACGACCTGCCCGTCGGCCAGCACGCCGTCGACGGTGGTCAGCAGGACCAGCAGGTCGTAGCCGAGCATGTTGCACACCAGGGCCGAGATGATGTCGTTGTCGCCGAACTTGAACTCATCGACGGCCACGGCGTCATTTTCGTTGATGATCGGCAGGATGTGTTTTTCGGCCAGGGCCGAAAGCGTGTTGCGGATGTTGAGATAGCGGCGCCGTTCCTCGAAGTCTTCGCGCGTCACCAGCACCTGGGCGACCTGGACACCGCTTCGGGCGAAGCGGTCGTGGAATCGCCGCATGAGCTGGCCCTGTCCGACCGCGGCGGTGGCCTGGAGCATGGGCAGCGTTCGCGGGCGCCTGGCCATGTCCAGCTCGGCCATGCCGGCCC
>CAYFQS010000440.1:0-2990 GCA_964345245.1 uncultured Planctomycetaceae bacterium
GCCCATCGCGTTTGCGAAGCCGCTGAAGTCGATGCCGCCGATGGCGCCGCTGTCGGCGCCCGTGAAGGTCCACGTCGCGCCGGAGTCCGGGCCCGTGATGATGTCCGCCGGATCGGACGCGCCGATGAAAGAGTCGAAGCCGGTCACGCCGCCGGTCGCCGTCGCACCGCCTGTTCCGAGATTCACGGAGACCGCGGAGCCGAAGCCGGCATAGGAGAGCTCGTCATCGCCGAGGCCGGCGTCGATCGTGCCCGCGAGCAAGCCGAGCGGGTCGATGCCGAAGGCATCGTCCGATGCGCCGCCCACGAGGTTCTCGATGCCGGTGAAGGGCGCGGCGTTCAGCGTGCCCGCGCCGGCCGCATCGATGACCCATGTATTCGTGGTATCGTCCGCGGCGAGCGTGTCGCCTCCCGGGCCCCCATCGATCGCGCCCGAGACCGACCCGCCGTTGAGCGTGAACGTGTCGCTGCCCCCGAGGCCCGTGAGATTCTCGAAGCTCTGGAAATCAACGCCCGCGACGCTGCCCCCGTCCGCCGCCGTGATGGACCAGTTCGCGCCGCCCGCGGGACCGGTGAGCGTGTCGGCCGCCGCCCCTCCGATGAGCGTTTCGATCGCGGAGAAGCTCGCGACGGGCGTCGCGGTGCCGGTCTCGAGATTGGCGGCGATCGAGGTCGAGTACGCCGAGAAGTCCAGCGCGTCGGTGCCGCTGCCGCCGGTGATCGAGCCCGCGATCAAAGCGCCGTCTGCGAAGATGAAGCCGTCGCCGCCGTCCCCCGCGACGAGCTGTTCGAATGAGTCGAACGCAGTTCCGTCGACGGAACCGGCATCGGCGCCCGTGATCATCCATGTATTGCCGCCGGCCCCGCCCAGCAGCACGTCGGAGGCCGCCCCGCCGATGAGCGACTCGACCGACGCGATGGATCCGAAGCCGGTTCCGGTTCCTCCACCGAGATCGACCATCAAGGGCGACGCGAACGCGCTGAAGTCGACCGTGTCGGTTCCGCCCCGCCCGTCGATATCGCCGGTCACGCCGGCGCCGGCGTCGATCACGAAGGCGTCGTCCATCGACCCGCCCGTGAGGTTCTCAACCGACGAGAACGTGCCGCCGACGCCGCCGACGGTGCCCGTGTCAAGCCCCGTGATGTTCCATATGTTCGAGGCGTTCGCGGCGATCAAGGTGTCCGTGCCGCCGCCGCCGTCGATGTCACCGGTGATGGAACCCGCGGTCAGGTCGAAGGCGTCGCCCGCGGAACCACCGAAGAGATTCGCGATCGAGGAGAAGGCAAAGCCGTCGACATCGCCCGCGCCCGCGCCCGAGAGCGTCCACGTATTGACATCATCCGCGCCGCGCAGCGTGTCCGCCGCGCTCCCGGTGCCGATCAGTGTCTCCAACCCCGCGAAACCCCCCGCGATGGCGGTCGCGTCGCCGGACGACAGATCGACATCGACGGCGGCACCGAAGCCGCTGTAATCGAGTGTGTCGGTGCCCGCCCCGCCCGCGAGCGAGCCGGACAGCGAGCCACCCGCGGCGAACCCGAACGTGTCATCGGCGCCGCCGCCGGCAAGCGACTCGACCGACGAGAACGCGCCGCCGATGCGATCGAACGTGCCGCCATCCGCGGCGTCGATGAGCCATGCAATCGGTGCGCCGCCGGGACCCACGATCTCATCGCTCCCAAGCCCGCCCAGCACGTCGCCCGCGAGCGACCCCGCGGTGAAGGTAAAGGTGTCGGCGTCGCCGCCTCCAATGAGCGTCCCAAAGCCCGAGAAATCGGTCCCGGCAACGTCACCGCTGTCGACGCCGTCGATTGTCCACGCAGCCACACCGCCCGGCCCCGCAAAGGAGGCCGACGCCCCGCCCGGACCGCGGAAGGATTCGAAGTTCGCGATGCCGCCTGTGCCCGTTGCCGTGCCGCTCGCGACATCGACTGCGATCGCACCCGTGAAGGCAGACAGGTCGAGCTCGTCTGCGCCCCCACCACCGCCGTCCACCGCGCCCAGCACAGCCGCGCCGTCGTCGAAGGCGAACGTGTCGGCTCCCGAGCCGCCGGTGAGATCGGTGAAGCCGGAGAACGCGACGCCGTCGACGTCCCCGACGCCCGAGCCGGTGACTGTCCACGCGTTGACGTTGCTTGCGCCAATAAGCGTCGCATCCGCTCCGTTGGCGACGAATGACTCAAAGCCGGCGATGCCGCCCGTGCGCGTGGCGGAGCCCGCTTCAAGATCGATCGTGGCGGGGGCTGTCACCGCCGAGAGATCGAGCGCGTCGCTGCCAGCGCCGCCGTCAATCGCTCCTGCGAGCGATCCGGATGCGCCGAACGTGAACGTGTCCTCGCCGCCCGCCCCGGTGAGCGACTCCATGCCGTCGAAGCCGAAGGAAGCGCCGCCCGATACGGAACCGGCGCCCATCCCGGAAATGGACCAGGTGAGATTCGCGCTCGGTCCCGTGAGCCCGTCCAGCCCCGCGCCGCCGCCGACGCTCCACGTGCCGCCACCGGTGATCGCGGCGAGCTCGGCGCTGTCCGCGCCCGTGCCGAGGTCGATCGAGACATCCGCCCCAAAGGCGGAATCCAACGCGCTCACCGTTACCACATCCCCACCGCCCGCCGTGTCCAACGTCAGCGCGACCGCCGGCGTCGGGAACACGACGTCCATCAGGCCCGCGCCGCTCAGTTGATTGAGCCCCGCCCCGGCCGCATCCGCGAGCGCAGCGGTGTCAGCCCCGCCCGTCAGCGTGAACGCGAGATCATCGACCGCGCTCGTCATCCGCAGTGACCCGGTGCCCAGCAGGCCGATCGACCGGCCGTCCAGCACGGCGTTCGCGCTGTCAGCGCCCGTGATGGAGAGCGCCGCGGACGTGAAGCCGCCGCCGATTAACTCGGCGTCGTTGCTGCCGGCCCCGCCGTCGAAGCCGATGCCGCCCGTCGGCAACGGCGACCCCGCGGTCGCGTCGAGCGTGAGCGAATCGTCGCCGCCGAGCCCGTTTATGG
>CAYFQS010000441.1:0-2968 GCA_964345245.1 uncultured Planctomycetaceae bacterium
ATCTGAAATAGTTGGCCTCGTAGATCGCGTCAAACACCGGCAGGACCCCCCCCCCGGGGAAACCAAAGACCCCTTCCACGCCGTTGTCCTTCATCAACTCGTGAAAGGCCTGGGCGCCGGTCATTCCGGTGAATCGATCACTGCGGTTCATGGCCATCTCGGATCGTGCGTTCAGGGTTGTCGCGGCAGTCATGATACGTTTTCCTTATCGGTCATGTCGCCTCCGCAAAACGAACACGGGGCGGTGAATTCCGGGTCTGCGAACTCAAGCGAAAGTCAATTGTCGTTGGGTTGTGAGCCGAAGGGGTGCGGGCGCGGCCTGATCGATCAGGCGGCCCGCCTCGGTACAGCGACACGTACGCCCTGTAGCGTCGGCCCGGCCGGACGCGTCGCGAAGGCAGCAGGATGGCCTTGATACTCACTCATGGGACGCAGTATTATATCGGCAAAACCACCGAATGCAAGCCAGCGTCGTTGCTTCGTTTTCTTCGAGCAGGGCAATCGCGTGTAAACGATCTGACCGAGCCGCGACCGTAAGGGAGCGATCACGCCATGAGCCAACGGACACGAGCCGATCGGCAGAACGCTTCCTGACGGGCGCGGCTCTGTTTGGGACAGGCAGATGCGTTTGCCCTGTTTCTTCGAGCCGGACGAACGAACGCCTCAGCCCTCCCCCGCCGCGAGCCCTGCTCGCGCGTGGGGGAGGACTGTGGGAGGGCGAATTCCGCGGGTGTTTCGCCGTCACCGCCGATCGCGGTCGCGGTCACGCTCGCGGTGCAGGTGCTCGATCAGGTCCCGTAACCGGTCCTCGATGCGTTCGACCCTTTTGTCAAGATGGTCGTAGCGGTCGCCATGACGGGCTTGGGGATGATCCTCCGCCTGCGGATGTCCGGGCCGGCGTTCGTCACGGTCGCCTCGGCGTGGGGCCTTGCGTCCCGGTCGATCGCGGTCCATCTTCGGGCGATCGCCCCGCGGTGGCTCACGGTCGAACCAGCCGCGGCCCGGTCGATGCTCCGGGCCGCCGGGCCGGGCGAACGGCCGATCGCGGCCCGGCTCGGCCTGCCTCGGCGGTACCCACTGCGGCGGGCCGGGGCGCTGCATCCGCTGTCCGTCGCGCCGGTCCGGCTGCATGCGCTGCGGCTGGTGCGGCCGGGGTGACCGGCCCCGCCATCCATCGGGCCGCGGCCGGGCTTGCGGCTGCTGGACCTTCCGCCCGCAGTGCGGGCAGTGGATCATGCCCCGGCCGGACCGGTCACCGCGCTGCGGGCTCGCCTGCGGGCCGAACCGCCCGCCACCCCTTTGCCCGGCCATCGGTCGCTGCATGCCGGTCCCGCGCTGCCCGGACCGTTCCAGATTCGCAACGCGCCGGCGAAGTTGCGCGATCTCCTGGTGCATCAGGCGCTCGCGAATCATCCGCTTCGCCGGCACCGGCAGGTCCGACTGGCTGACCCGCTGGATCAAACGCCGGCGACGTTGCGGGTCGTGCCGGGCGGCTCGCATCGCCCGGCCGATCGCCTGACGCTGCCGCTCGCTCAGTCGCGGCCCTTGCGAAGCATCATGTCGGGCCTGCGGCGGGCCGGCATGACGCCTGTCCGGGTTTCTGTCCGGGCGCCTTTCCGGAGTCTTCGGAGGTTCCGGGGGCTGTGGGGGCCCGGGCTGGGCGAACGACACGGTGCTCGCGGCGATCACGACCGCGACGGCGGTGACGATATTCAGGTAACTGCGCATGGGGCGCCTCCTTCGGGCGTTGTCAAGAAGAGCGATTCAGATGACATTCCATCAGTCACAACGCCGGGGAAACAATCCTATTGCACGTCGCCTCGGATTGACGAGCGTCGACTGCAACGCCCCGGCAACGGCTGTGGTATGCTCACCGAGCGGCGTGGCGGAGTTGTCGGCCGCCCATCGCAATAACCTGCTGCGCATTTCGTTTGCCTTCGTAGGGTTGGGATGGCAGAAGCACTGGACCGGACACTTCGGGCCGCGGCCGACGGCGACCAGGCCGCCTGGCGTCACATCGTCGATGTCTACAGCGGCCGGGTGTACGGGCTGATCTACCGCCAGTGCCACGATCGGGCCCTCGCGGAGGAAGTCACCCAGGCCGCCTTTGTGAAGGTGGTCGAGAACCTCGATCACTACAGTGAGGAAGGCAAGTTTCAGGGCTGGCTTTTCCGCATCGCGATGAATCGCCTGCGTGACGAGATGCGCCGCCGCAAGCGTCAGGCGATGCCCATGGACTTCACGGAAACCCCGCTGGCGGGGATGGCCGCCCCGCCATCGCGGGAGCAGACCGCCGGGGCGGACCCGTCGGCGCCGCTGCTCGAAGCCGAGCGCGACGCCGCGCTGCACGAGGCGATTGCCAGGCTACCCGAGGCCGACCGCGAGATTCTGCATCTCCGGTATACCTCGGAACTCAGCTTCCAGGAGATCGCCGACGCCCTCGATCAGCCGCTGGGGACGGTGCTCGCCCGAGGCCACCGGGCCCTCAAGAAGCTCAGAGCCATGCTGGAACCGGACTTGTGAAGGAACTCGGCCACGATGCAATGATCCTTGCCGCAATGCGTTGTACCCGGCGGGGGAACGGACCGAAGCCATGAACGAACGCAACGAGCCATTCAGCCCTGACGCGGAAGTGCGGGCGCTCGACGAGCGACTTCGCCGCGAGATGCCGGTCGCGCCGCCGGGCGGGCTGGCCGATCGCATCTACGCCGCGACTGCGGAGCACCTGCCCGCCCGCGGGCAGGCGGAAGACGAACCGCGGGCGGTGCTTTTCCGCATCGCTCCCGCCTGGCGTTACGTCGCCGCGGCCGCGGTGTTGCTCGCCGCGATCGTCGGGTTCTGGATGCTCGCGCTTTCCGGTGGTACGGTGTCGCCGACGGACCACGGGTCGGTCGCGGCCGGGCATGATGCCACGGATGCGCCGCTCGACGATGGGCAGTTGGCATCGCTCGCCGCCGACTTCGAAGAC
>CAYFQS010000442.1:0-2962 GCA_964345245.1 uncultured Planctomycetaceae bacterium
GTCGCGGATGATCGGCGGCGAGGCGTGGACGGTCGGGGCTGACGGACGGCGAGGCGCGCTTCATCGGAAGTACAAACTCCAAGGCGGCCACCCGGTCACCCTGGAGAAGCGCACCGCGGCGGCGACGAGCCGCGACCTGCAGGCCGACGATCCGGGCGAGGTTCTCGATCGGCTGGACGGGTCGGACTGGACCGCCCTGCACGCGGCCCATGCCGCCGAGTGGGCCGGGCGATGGGACGCATCCGATGTCGTGATCGAGGGCGACTCCGCGACGCAACGCGCCCTGCGGGTCTCGCTGTTTCACCTGCTCCGCGCTCACTGCCAAGACTCGCGGGTGGCGATCGACGCGAAGGGGTACGCCGGCGAGGCGTATTTCGGCCGGTACTTCTGGGACACCGAGATGTACCTGCTGCCGTTCTTCCTCTACACCGCCCCGGCGAAGGCGCGAACGTTGGTCGATTTCCGGCTCGGCACGCTCGATGGCGCCCGGCGGAATGCCCAGCGATACGGCTATCGCGGCGCCCGCTTCGCCTGGGAGTCCGATGACCGGGGCGATGAGTGTTGCGCCGCCTGGCAGTACGCGGACCACGAGGTGCACGTCACCGCGGACGTGGCCTACGGCCTGGCGCACTATGCCGCGGCGACCGGCGATGAGGCGTACCTGCCCACCCGCGCCGCCGAACTGCTCGTCGAAACCGCACGCTACTGGCTCGACCGGATCGATTGGCGTGCCGGCGAATCGCATCCCTCGCTGCTCGGCGTGATGGGCCCGGACGAGTACGCCCCCCTCAGCCACAACAACGCCTACACCAACCGCATGGTCCGCTTCGCGCTCGAGCTCGCGGCGAAGCACGGCGAAGAGGGCGGGGCGAGCGCCGCGGAACGCCGTCGCTTTGCCGAGGTCGCCGGGCAACTGCCCATTCCGCGCGATGCCGAGCGAGACCTGGTCCTGCAGTGCGAGGATTTCCTGCTCCTCGCCGAGCCGGACTTCGACGCCCACTGGCCCGACCGCGGCAAACCCATCGCCGCCCAGGTCTCCCAGGAACGCCTCTATCGCACGAAGTGTCTGAAGCAGCCGGACGTGTTGCTCATGATGCTGCTGTTTCCCCGCGAGTTCCGTGACGCCGACTGGCGGGCGGCGTGGGACTATTACCTGCCGCGGACGTCTCACGATTCCTCGCTCAGTTACGGCACGCACGCGATCGTCGCCGCCCGGCTCGGCATGGTCGAACAGGCATGGGAGCTGTTCACCCGCAGTCGCGATCTCGATCTCGACGTGACCCACGGCAAAGCCGCCGAAGGCATCCACATCGCCTGTGCCGGGAACAACTGGTCGGCGGTGGTGCTCGGGTTCCTCGGCCTGCACACGGCGATGCAGAGCGATGCGCTCACCCTCGAACCGCGACTGCCGAAGCACTGGCGGCGCGTCACGTGCCCGCTGGTCTGGCGCGGCACGCCGGTGATCGTCGAGACCGATGGGACGGGAACGACCGTCACGAATCGCGGCGAGACTTCCCTCGACGCCGGGGTCCACGGCGAGCGCGTCGCCGTGCCCGCGGGTCAGAGCCATACCTTCGGACTTGGCGTGTGAGCTTGCCGCTGGACTCGGGGGGCGGGCGATGTCCGTCACTCCACGGCGTGACGGGACGTTGCCGAATGCTCCGCCTGGCCCTCGGCGGAGCGGAACGCCTCCAGCGCCGCGTAGTCCTTTCCGAACCAACTGACGAACCGCGGTTGCTCGGGACCGATGACGTTGTAATCGCTGGTCCACGTTCCGCCGGGCGCGACGCTCGCCGAGCCCTGGATGTCGAAGACCATCTCAGAGATCGGCGCGATCACGTTGCGGTGCAACCGGCCGGCGACCATCACGTCGGTGTCCATCAGGATGCCCTTGCGGCAATCGCGGATGACGTTGCCGCGGATGTCGATCTCGCGGATGTGCCGTTTGCGGAAGAAGTAGATGCCGTTGACCGCGTCGGTGATCACGTTGTCGGCAATCACGAGGCCGGTGTTGTCGTCGTCGTCGCCGCTGATGATCCCCGCCGCCCACGGCTGCCCGGACTCCCGGCCCTGGTGGCGGAAGACGTTGTTGCGGATCACGAACCCGTGCCCCTGCACGCCCACGCCGTAGTTGCCGTGCAGGCACACGTTGTTCTCGATCCGGATGTCGGCCGCCGGGTACTGCTTCGGGTGGTTGCCGAACTGCAGGCAGCCCTTGGGGCTGTCGGTGCCCTGCATGTTGATGTAGTTGCCGATGACGCGCACCGTGTTCGCGCCGGAAAGCTGCACGCCGTCCGACCCGTACTTCGGGTCCGTCGCGTTCGGATCGTCGGCGATCTCCGTGAAGCGGCTGTCGGCGATGGTGATGTTGGTCGGCTTCCAGCAGTAGATGCAGTCGTTGTAGATTCGCCTGAACGTGCAGTCGCGGATGACGATGTCGCGGGAGAAGTTCAGCCGCACCGAGCCGTTGTCCTTGCCGCGCGGGCACAGGCGGACGTCCACCCGCTGGATCGTGATGCCTGCGCAGTCCCGGCCGCTGATCGCGTGGTTGTTCGTCTTTTCGAGATGCAGGTCCTGCACCACGATGTGGCTCTGGCCGTTCAGGTCGATGATCCGGCTGCGCTGCCCGGCCTCGATCACCACGCCGGTCTCGGACGGGTTGCCCGAATCGTCGCGGAAGTACAACGTCCCGCGATCCCAGAACCATGCGTGGTCGGCGAGCTGATCCTTGCTCTCCCCGCGGATCAGCCAGGCGTCACCGTCGAGCACGACCAGCCGGGGGCGCTGCCGGACCTTCGCCCGCCAGACGTTGTCGCGCTGGGGCGACCAGTCGGCGACGACGTCGGCGCCGCTGAGCAGCGGCTTGACGCCCGAACCGTAGGCGCCGATCACGATCGGCTCCCCCTCGGCGCCGGACGCCGGCACGACGAGCCGTCCCCGCCAGGTGCAGCCGCGGCGGAGG
>CAYFQS010000443.1:0-2950 GCA_964345245.1 uncultured Planctomycetaceae bacterium
GGCGGCGAGATGACCCCGCGTTTCACGGTCGATATCCGAGACGGTTTGGTCTCCCGGAGCGACGGAAAACAGCGGATCACGGGTCTGGCCGGGCACGTCACCGTTGACCGTTTGCGCCCGCTCTCGACGCCGGGTGGCCAGCGGCTGACGTGGCGGAGCGCCCGGCTGGGCGAGATCGAATTCGGCCACGGCAACGTGTCGTTTCGCGTCGAGTCGCCGCGGTCGATGCTCATCGAGCGGCTGTACTGGGGGCTGGACGAAGAGTCGCGGCTGTCCGTCCACGCGTTCCGCCTCGACCCGCTCGACCTGCGTGTCGAGACCGAGCTGTTCGTCGAGCACCTCAGCGTGGAGCAGTGGGTCGAGGTGATCACTTTCGGGCGGATCAGCGGCGAGGGCCGGCTCAGCGGTCGGCTCCCCATCCGGGTCGTGCCCGGCGCGGATGTACCGGTGACCCTGGGCAGCGGCTACCTCACTGCGGAGGGCGAGGGCGTGCTTCGCATGGCGTCGGCCGACCTGGTCAGAAAGTACCTGGCCGGAGAAGAGGGCGGAGAGTACCTCGAAGACCTCAACGTGTCCGACCTGGTGAAGGATCGACTTTTCGAGGCGATGCGGGACTTCGGCTACGAGGTGCTGAAATTCGACATCACCCGCGGTGAACAAGGCATGCTCATGACCGTCTATACTAAGGGGCGAGGCCGGACGGGCGCGAAACAGGAAGTCGGCGGGTTGACCTTACGCGTCCACAACGCCGACGAAGCGCTGGGGGCGGCCTTGCAGACGGCGCTCGGCCTCGGGCAGGCGGCCGGCGATCTGCGAATCTCGCCGGGACAGTGAACGGATGTGGAGCCAACCATGCCTCGATTACTCGCCGGACTTCTGATCGTCGGCCTCGCCGCCTGGCTCGGCTGCACCGAGCATCGCGTCAAGGTCGAGCCCATCGAGGTCAAACCGATCCACGTCACCATGGATGTCAACATCAAGGTCGATCGCGAACTCGACCGATTCTTCGACTTTGAGGATGACATCATGCAGGACAAGCCGGACGAGTCGAAGAAGTCCGCCGACGCCGGCGACGCGACCCCGGCTTCCGGAGGTTAACCATGCAGGTACATCAAATGACCAGACTTTGGACGATGACGTGGCTCGCCCTCGCTCTCGTGCTGCCGCTGACGGTCGGTTCGCCGGCTGCCCGAGCACAGAACGACGAGGATGACGCGAAGATCAAGCAGCAGTTCAAGGAACTCAAGGAGCGGTTCAAGCAGCGTTATCCCACACTGCTGCGGCTCAAGAAGGAAGGCAAGGTCGGCGAGCAGCACACCGGCTATGCGGGCGTGGTCAAGAAGCAGTATGCCCGGCTGCCGGTCGATCCGAAGGACGAGAAGGACAAGGACGAGGACAAGGATGCGGCGAAGGACAGGAAGCCGAAGCAGACCATCGCCGAGTTCCTGAAGATCGAGAACGCGGACCGCAAGAAGCTGTTCACGCTGATCGCGAAGAAGCTGGAGACGGCGGTGGAAGTGGTGGCGCAGCGCGAGGCGAAGCGACGCTTCCAGACCGGCGAGCCGTGGGAGTACTTCAAGCTCGGCGCTGACAAGTCGTGGAAGAAGAAGAGCCGGATCGACCGCGAACGCGCCGAAGCGGAGCGGGAGAAGAAGTAGTCACACCAATCCGCAAGGGCTCAGCGGCACCGGGGCCATGGGCGAGGCGTACCGATACGTCGAAACTCCTGGCCTGTGTCCGGCTCGGGACGGGCAAGCGAATCGCTTCCGCCGTCGCGCTTGCCCGCGAAAGCCGATTTCGCGGCTGCCGCGGCATCCGGACCTTCGCCGAAGCGCCGGTCCGGCTTGCCGATTGATCGCTCAGTTCCCCTGCCCGGCCTGCGGATTGATCATGTCCTGATTGATGCGCGGCATCGGCTTGAGATACAGCTCGACGCGGCGGTTCGCCTCCGCCCCCTTCCGGTCGTTGGTCACGACCGGCCGGTACATGCTGTATCCGGCCACGGAAGTCCGCACCGCGGGCAGGCCTTCGGCTTCCAGCGCGTCGCGTACCGCGATGGCCCGGTGGACCGACAGGTGCCAGTTCGTCGGGTGTTTCTGCTTCGTTGCCGGCTTGCGGATCGGCACGTTGTCCGTGTGGCCGATCACCCGCACCTCGTACTGCGATGCGGCCCGGCCCTGGAGAATGTCGGCCAGCTCGGTCAGCGTCGCCTTGGCCTCGGCCCGGAGATCGGCGCTGCCCAGGGCGAAGGTCAGGTCGCTGCGGAGCTTGACCATCCCCATCGCCGGGTCGTAGCTCACGAGCTGCGGATGATCCTCGGCGAAGTCGCGCAGCGCCGCGTCCAGCTCCGGTTGGATCACGAGCGGGCCGCGGTCTTCGAGCTCGCGGTAACGCTGCTCCAACCGGTCGAGCTGGGCCCGCAGTTCGTTGCGCTGTTCGGTGAGCCGGGCGATCTCTTCCGCGGTCGCGGTGTCGCTCTGCTGAATCCGGGCCAGTCGATTCTCGAGCTCGGCGATCTGGGCCCGAAGCAGTTCATTCTGCTCCTGGGCCTTGCGGTAGAGCAGGTCGAGTTCATCGTACTCGCTCTGCGAAACGCAGCCGGTGGCGGCGAGGATCAACGCGAGCAGCGGGATGGCGTACCGGGTGGCTTTCATGTCGTGCGTCCTTTCCAAGATGCGACAGTTGTGTCAATGTATACCGAATGCTGGCGATAAATCAATACGGTCGAGAGCGAATTCCCGTCCGACTGTACCTCGCGGGCGCCGTGCGCGACGCATCGGGCGTCGATGCGGCGCCCGGCGCGGTGGCGATGGTCGGCGGGCAGGTCGCGGCCGCGGGCGAAATTGAGCAGGTCCTTCGTCATGTCGGCCGGGACGTGGAACCCGTCGAACTGCCTGATCGACTGCTCGTGCCCGGCCTGGTCAACGCCCACAGCCATCTGCAGCTCACG
>CAYFQS010000444.1:0-2949 GCA_964345245.1 uncultured Planctomycetaceae bacterium
AAGCGCATCGCATCGAGAAACTGTCCAGGATGTTGGTGGTCTGGTCGTTGTCGATGCGATGCGCTTCGACGACGCTTGGCACGACCCCGAGTCCGACGTCGGCCAGCCCCACCGAGATGGCGGCCGAATCGGTTCCGGCGGAGTCGCGTCCCACGCCGAACACGAGAGCGAATGCGTCCCCGGATGCTCCGACGCGATCGTAATTCGCCAGTGTGACGTCGATGCTGGCTACGAAATCGGACGACGTGGGCAGCGTGAAGCCGTCGGCACCGTTGCTGAGATAGATCGCGTCTTCACTGGCCGCGGCGGTGCCGTTGGTGATCACTTCGAGCCGGCCGTTCTGCTCGACCACGCTGAGGTCGGTCGGGTTGTCCTCGATCACCGACCACTCGGACCCGGTGGTGTTGTCGCTGAAGTTGTCGCTCTGGGCCGCAGCCCCGGCGGCGCTGAACGACATCACGAGCGCCGCCATACCGATCTGCCACTTGAGCATGAGCGTTCCTCCCTTGAGTCCCACGAGTCACGCCCGGCCTGACACGCCGACCGGGCTTTCAATCCAGAATATGCCCGGAATCGGGCTTTCGCCACTATCGCGGCAAATAAAATGCGATCCCGGCCAAGGCGTGCATCGCTGGCCCGATCCCCGCCCTGATCGGGCCTGGATTACTCCAGGCCGAATTCCTTCCACCGCCGATCGACCTGCTGCCTGATCGCGTCGGTCATTTCGAGGCGGTCGGGGAACTCACGGACGGCCAGGCCGTGCACCTGCTCGCCGGCGATCTTCTTTGTCGCGTCGAAGCCGATCTTCGTGCCCGCCCCGCAGTGCGGGGCGGCGTGATCGAGGATGTCCAGCGGGCCGCTCACCGTCTCCACGTCCCGCCCCGGATCGCAGTTGGCGCAGACGTGGAAGAGCACCTGCTCATGGTCGTGGACGTCGACATCTTCCCCCACGACGACGAGCATCTTCGTCCACGCCATCTGCCCCGCGCCCCAGATCGCGTGCATCACGCGCCTCGCCTGCAGCGGATACTCCTTGCGAATCTGGATGAAGGCGCAGTTGTGAAACGCCCCGAACATGGGCAGGTCGTAATCCACGATGTCGGGCACGAGCGTCTGCAACAGCGGCAGGAAGATGCGCTCCGTCGCCTTGCCCATGAAGTAGTCCTCCATCGGCGGCAGGCCGACGATGGTCGCCGGATAAATCGGCGACCGGCGATGCGTGATCGCGGTCACGGTGAACTTCGGATAGACATCGGGCAGCGAGTAGAACCCGGTATGGTCGCCGAAGGGGCCTTCGAGAATCTCGTGCTCGGGATCGAGATCGCCCGCGGCGAAGGCCGCGTCCTGACTCGCCGGGCGGGCGGCGGTCGTGACGTAGCCCTCGATCACGAGTTCGGCATTGGCGGGCACGTGCAGGTCCACCGTGCGGCAGGGCGCGAGCTCGATGCCCCGGCCGTTGAGAAAACCGGCGAGCAGCAGTTCGCTGATGCCCGGCGGCATGGGGGCGGTGGCGGCGTAGGGCAGCACGCTCTGTCCACCGAAGGCGATCGCCAGCGGCATGCCGTCGTGGCCCGCCCGCTTCCACGCCCGCCAGTGCCGCGCCCCGTCGTGATGCGTATGCCAGTGCATCGCCGTGGTGTGGCGGGTCAGAAGCTGGGCCCGATACATGCCGATGTTCCGGCTCGGGCGCGGCCCGTCCACCCCCGCGTCGTCGGGATGGATCGTGTACATCTGCCCCAGCGTGATGTACCGCCCGTCGCCCTCGTTGGGCGAGAGGTTCGCCCAGCCGACGGCCTCCGGGTCGCCATCGTGGGGCCAGCACTTGATGATCGGCAGTTCGAAGAGGTCGATCTCGTCGCCCCGCTTGACCACTTCCTGACAGATGGCGGAGCGGACGATTTTCGGCGTGAAGCTCGCGAGCTTCGCGAACTCCAGGCCCTTGCGGACCTTCTCGACCAGCGTGGCCGGGGGCTGCGGCTTGGCGATCTTCTCGATCTCCGCCGCGAGGGCATCGAATCCGCCGTCCGCACAGCCGAGGGCCATTTCCATCCGCCGATAGCTGCCGAAGAGGTTCATCGCCAGCGGCATCGACGCCCCCTGCACATTCTCGAACAGCAGCCCCCTGCCGCCGAGATGGTGATGCTTCGGATCGGTCCGGCCGGCGGTGGGCGAGGTCGACGGGGCGGGCGATTTGCTCACCCGGTCCGTGATCTCGGTCGCTTCGAGAATCGGCGAGACCGCGGCGGCGACGCGGTGCAGTTCGCCCGCCTCGTCCAGGGCGTCGACGAAATCGCGCAGGGTGGAGTAGGCCATGGTCAGATGATAGCACGATGTCGGCGCGGCCCGCTGAAGCGGGGCATTGCCGGGCATCTCGGGTCGTGAACGCGGTCGACCGAGCCGCGACCGTGAGGGAGCGATCCCGCCGTGAGGCAACGGACACGAGCCGATCAACAGACCGCTTCCTGACGGGCGCGGCTCTGGTTTGAGCCAGATGCCTTTGCCCTGCAACTTACCTCGGCGGCGGCGTTTTTTCCGTGCTCTTCACCGGTCTTGAGGTACAATGCAGCGGGTGACGAAGGTTCCGTGTCGTCGCCTACAGATCATCCCGGTCACCGGTCGAAAGGAGCACCTGTCATGACCGAGCAGTTGACCCTTACCGCGGAAGAAAAGCATTTGATCGCCGATCTGCTCGAGGCCGAGCGGAAAGACGTGATCTCGGAGATCCACCACGCCTCGTCGAGCGAGAGCCGGGCGGAGATGCGGCGGCGGCTGGAGCTGGTCAAGTCGCTGCAGCTTCGGGTCGCGCCGGCCGAGCCCGTCGCCGGCGGGTGACCCCGAGTTCAAGCCGGACTGGAGCGTCAGCGGCGGTCCGGATCGATCGCGCCGGGGCTCCGGGCTCACCCCCCGCCGTCCATCCTCGCTTCCACGCTGGCGACTTTGTCCTCCATC
>CAYFQS010000445.1:0-2921 GCA_964345245.1 uncultured Planctomycetaceae bacterium
GAATGTCGACCTGCAGGTGCGGCGGGACCGGGGCGTCGCCGCCGATCACCCCGATCGGCTGGGGCTGCTCGATCTCCCCCAGCGTCTGGTCGTAGGCCTGCTTCCCCGCACCGCTCAACTTTGACGGGTCGAATTGCCCGGCGTGAACGGGGTTGAAGATGTTGCGGATGCCGACGTTGCGGTCGATCGCCTCGCGGGCCACAGCGAAGGCCTCGTACATGACCTCGCTCGCCGGCTCGCCGTCGGCGACGCGCCGGCGCAGCTCCGCGGTTCGTTCGCGGAGCTGGGCGTCGGTGAGTTTGCGGATTTCAGGTTCGAAAGCGTTGACCGGGGCGACCCGCTTGCGGAATGCGCGGATCATGCGGTCGTTGCGCGACCCGCCGATCGCCTTCACGAAAAGGTCGCCGACTTGCTTGATTCTACCCATGACCGGGCCTCGTATCTTTCAGGATGGAATGAATGGACGGAAGCTGAACGCGCCGCGCGCCGAAGGCGCGCACGAAAGAAGCAGAACGTTCAGCAGACGGGCGGGGGCAGGTCGATCAGCCGCGGCAGGGCGGCGTGATCGGGTGGGCGGAGTTCGTCGACGCCGGTCGGCGTGCAGGGCAGGGGCTTGACGTCGACGAGGGAGACGGAGAAGTCACCGGGAATGACCGCGGCGTGGAGACCGCAGATCTGCTCGGCCGCGGCCGCCATCGCCCGGCCGACCGACTGGCTCCAGGTCTCCGCGGATTGCGAGACCGCCGGCGGCCAGGCGCCGTCGTGGCGCTCGGGCTCGATCCCGAGCGGCAGCGTCACCGCCAGCCCCAGCAGGGCGACGGGCGCCAGCGATCGCGATGTGCGCAGCGTGGAATCCATGAAACGCCGTTATTGTATCGGTTACGTAGGGCGGCGTCATCAGGTTCGGGCGATGCGGCTTCGGCGTGTCCTCGTTTCCGCGAGGCGCGGTTATCCGGACGCCCCCGCACTCGCTGAAGCGAGGCGGGCCCCGGGGTCCGGGGGCTACAACTCCGCCTGGAGAATCTGCCCGAGCTGCTCGGTGACCTGGCGGATTTCGTCCTCGCTCAGGTGCGGGTCGAGCACCTCCAGGGTCTCATCCGGGTGCCACTTGCCCAGCGGGCCCCGGGCCAGGTCGAGCTTCGGGGTCAGCATCCACCAGTCCTGTTCGACGGCGTTGCCCTCCGCGTCGGTCTCCTTGCGGACCTCCGTGCGGTCGTAGCGCAGCAGTTTTTTGCGCATCAGAATCAGGGCGAGGATGAAGCGGAACGCCACCCGCTGGGGCCGGGTTTCGTCGGCCAGCCGGCGGAGCAGGTTCATCAGCACCTCGTCGTCGACGAAGACCTTCGTTTTCTCCTCCGGATGAGGCACGGTGGTCTTCCAGAAGCTGAACAGGTGCTCGGGTCGCTTGCCCTCGTCCCACGCGGCTTCGCTGATGTCCACGCGGCGGAAGGCGTCGCCCTCCTCCACGAGGGTGGCGATATAGGTTTCGCCCGGCTCGAGCGTTTGGCCGGTGAAGGCGCACTGCCCGCTGGGGCGTTCGATATCGTACGATGTCGACTGAAACTGGCTCATGCGGTCGCTTTACATCTTGCGGGGTTCACGGCGACGGGGCATTGTATCGCCGGCGGTGGGCGGGCGGACAATCCGCCGTTGACCTGCTAAGATGACCGCGAAGGTCAGAGAGGTCAACATGAACGAAACACAGATTGAAAACGTCCTGATCATCGGTTCCGGCCCCGCGGCATGGGCCGCCGCCCTCTACACCGCCCGGGCCAATCTCAACCCCCTCGTGTGCGAGGGCGTGCCCAAGCAGGACCCGGAGCTTGTGCTGCCCGGTGGGCAGCTCATGATGACCACGGATGTCGAGAACTACCCCGGCTATCCCGAGGGCATCCAGGGCCCGGACATGATGGGCGAGTTCAAGCAACAGGCCCAGCGCTTCGGCACCCGCGTGGAAACCCGGGACGTGACGAGCTGCGATTTCTCCGCCCGCCCCTTCACCCTCCAGACCGTTGACATGAACGGCGACAAGAAGGCGGTCAAGGCCCAAGCCGTGATCATCGCGACCGGAGCGACGGCCAACTGGCTCGGGCTCGAGAACGAACAGCGGTTGGCCCGCAGCGGCGGCGGAGTCAGCGCCTGCGCCGTCTGTGACGGGGCGCTGCCCATCTTTCGCGATCAGCCCCTGGCCGTGATCGGCGGGGGCGACTCGGCCATGGAAGAGGCCGCCTACCTCACCAAATTCGGGTCGAAGGTCTACGTGATCCACCGACGCGATGAACTGCGGGCGAGCAAGATCATGCAGTCCCGCGTGCTCGAGAATCCCAAGGCCGAAGTGGTGTGGAACTCGCTCGTGGTCGACGTGCTCGGCGACGAGACGATCAGCGGCATCATGCTGGAGAACACGCAGACCGGCGAACGAAGCGAGCTTGCGGTGAAAGGCCTGTTCCTCGCGATCGGCCACACGCCGGCGACGGCGTTCCTTGAGGGCGCGGGCGTCGAACTCGACGACAAGGGCTACGTGGAACTCTCCGAGGGGTTCCGGACGTATACGAACATCGAAGGCGTCTTCGCTGCCGGCGACGTCGCCGACAGCGTCTACCGCCAGGCGGTGACCGCCGCAGGTATGGGCTGCAGGGCGGCGATCGACGCCGAACGCTGGCTCGCCGAGCACGGCTACCTCGAACACGCCACCCCGCAGGCCGGCTGGTCGGACTGACCCCGCAAGCCGGACTGGAGCTTCAGCGCAGGTCCGGACTCAGCTGCTCGGACTGACTCCGCAAGCCGGACTGGAGCGTCAGCGCAGGTCCGGATTCGGCTGGTCGGACTGACTCCGCAAGCCGGACCGGAGCGTCAGCGCAGGTCCGGATTCGATCGCGCCTGGCGCGCGACCCCGCGGTCCGGGTTGTCTTGATCTCACC
>CAYFQS010000446.1:0-2912 GCA_964345245.1 uncultured Planctomycetaceae bacterium
GGCCGCGGAGGGGGCGCAGCTCGCGGACGCGGTTGGCCGTTTTGCGAAGGAAGCCGACGCACGCCCCGAGGCCGGCGTCGGGACGAGCCCCATCCTCGGGCCGCTGCCCACACGCCGCTGGGCCAAGCTGCACGGCCGCCACTTCGAACACCACTGCCGCCAGTTCGGCGTTTGATACGCATCGGGCAAAATTCGCAGGTACGATCGCCGCCGTCCGCTCCGTAGCGTGGGGCACGGCCCGCCGTGCCGAACGCCGGACCCGCCGCGAACGCACGGCGATCCGTGAACTCAGCCACTCAACACGTCTTCCGGATGATGCTCGCGCGCGTAGCGGCAGAGGGCGCGCAAGTTCTCGTGCGGCGTCTCGCGGGGCACCTCGCAGCCGGCGCCGACGATGTAGCGCGTGCCGGCGGCGTCGTGGCAGGCGGCGGTCATCTTCTCGATCGACGCGGGCTCGCTGTTCTTCAGCGCCCGCACGGGATCGAGGTTGCCGAGCAGCATCTGGCCGGGGCCCATCTTCTCGCGGGCCTCGTCGATCGGGCACATCGAGTCGAGGTCGACGATGTCGCAGCCGAGCTTGCCCATCCGCTCGAACAGCGGCCGCGTGTTGCCGCAGATGTGCAGACGGACGGGGATGCCGAGCTCGTGCACCGCGTCGATGATCCGCTTCTCGCGCGGGGCGATGAACTGCTCGTAGATCCGCGGCCCGGCGAGCGACGCCGCCGCGTCGCCCATTCCGATCAAATCGGCCCCGGCGTTGATCTGCGCCCTTGCGAAGGTGATCGCCATCTCGGTCACGAAGTCGAGCAGGTCGTGCACGAAGGGCGGATCGTCGATCAAATCGAGCATGAGCGTGTTGAGCCCGCGGAGGTCGGCCGCCTCGGCGCAGGGCCCTTCGACCCAGCCCTCGACGAGCTTGTCGTGGCGGACCTGCTCGCTCAGGGCGGTCACGCCCTGCACGCGATCGGTCATCCGCCCGCCGGCGAGGGGATCGGGCATACGCAGGTCGGCGAGGTCGGATTTCTCGGCGATCCGGGCCGCGGTCTCGTCAATCGCCGGCGGCTGGTCGTCAAAGAACTGCACCTTCGCCCCGCAGTCCGCGGCCTCGCGGGCCGGGTCGGAGATCACCGAGACGTAGTCGAGGTTGAAAATCTCCGCGGTCTGAACCTGGGCCTCGCACAGCACGCGATAGTCGGTCACGTACTGCCGGTACGTCACGCCGATCTGGTCGGCGGCGTACATCATGGTAATGGGCATGAGGGGCAGACGATCCACGGGACTGCCGGCGAGATGGGCGGTCACGCGTTCGTAACTCGTCATATGGAGCATCTGCATGATGAGAACTTCCCGGAAAAGCGTGCAGTGGGAATCCTACCTATTTCGGCTATCGGTTGCCACCGCGAATACCGCAAAGCCGCAATCATGGTGCGAATCGTTCGCAATTGCGGTATCTTGCCGCCCTCATGATTCGTCAGTCGGCCCAATTGATGGCGGTCGTCGCGCTGTTGGCAGCGTCCCCGACCGGTGCGCAACCGGCGCCCACGCAGCCGCTCTCGACGTCCGCGCCGCCCGAGCCGCCCGCCGAGACCGCGCAACTGCTCACCGCGGCGGACGATCAACTCTGGGCGGTGCGGACGAATCCTCACGGCAAGTTCAAACTGTTTCGCCTGACCGACGGGGCGGATGGGCCGGGCCTGCTCACGGTCGCGGAGATGAAGGGGCGACCGGTCGCCGCCGCCGTGAACGGACGGCGGCTGTATCTCGCCTACGACGACGGCACGGTTCACCAGATCGAGCAGGAAGACGAACCGGGAGCCGGCGTGGACGACGCGCCGAAGGTAAGGCGGCTGGCGCCGTTGCCGGTCGACATGCGGCTGGCCGCCTGGACGGCCACGCGGGCCGGCCCCGTCGCCCTCGTCGATCTGCCCGCCAGCGTGTCGAGCCAGATGATCTGCCTCGCCGCGGAAACCGCGGCGACGGACGACGGGTCGGATGCGGTTGCTGACGCGACCGCGACGACCGAAGGCGATGCCGCCGATGCCGCTGAAGCCAAGTCGTCGGAAGCGCTTTCGCCCGGGCTGCACCTGCTGCGATTCCGCCGCGGCGTCTGGCAGGCCACGCCGCTGCCGCCCGACGCCCAGGACGCCGGTCCGTTTCTGCTCGCCGGCCACAGCGACGAGGACGCGGTCACCTGCGTCTACGCCGCCGCCACCGGCTCGGCGCCCATGGCGATCCGCCGCCTCGACGGCGAGGGATGGTCCGATGCCCGGCCCGTCGAACTCGATCTCCTCGCGAAGGCCGACGTGGTGCGAGTCCGCGATCAGACGGTGGTGCTCGACGCCTCGCACGAAGCCCCGCGCCAGGCGCGCTTGCACCTGTGGCGACCGGGCAAGACTCACGCCCTCGGCCGCTTCGCCGTGCCTTCGCCGTACCGCGCGGCGTGGCACGCGGTGACCCACCGCGGCCGGCTGTGGCTGATGCTGAGCAACCTCGATGGCCAGGTCGCCCGGGTGCCGCTCGGCCTCGAAGGCGCCGACCTCGCCCTGGCGGAGGTCGAGCCGATGCCCGTCGTCGAACGTCCGCCGATCGACTTCGACCCGAACACGGTGGGGCTGCTTCTCGCCGTGCTCCTCGCCTCGCTCGTGCTGTTGATCCTCTGGCAGCGCGACCCGCGCACCGCGGTGGTGACGCTCCCGGCCGACATGGCGCCGGCCATGGTGTCCCGCCGCATCATTGCCGCGTGCATCGACATGGTGCTGCCCCTCGCCGCGGGCATGATCGCCTTCGGCGTGGTCGACCCGATGCTCGCGCTGCAGAACTGGCCCGGAATCACCACCGATTTTCAGGCGATGGGGCCGGCCCTCATCGCGATCACCCTGTTCATGCTCCACACGACTCTCGACGAAGCCCTG
>CAYFQS010000447.1:0-2908 GCA_964345245.1 uncultured Planctomycetaceae bacterium
CGATCGGCTTCGGGGTTCTTACACGCCGAGTACGCAACGCACGGCGGGGGCGGGTGAGCAGCCGGCCCTTCGGGAGCGGCTTTCGCCCCGCCCCTGACTCGAATCCGCCGCCCGGTCAATCGCGTGAAGACCGCGAATTTTTGAAAGTTTCCGCGGAATTACGCCGATGTAAATTCTACCCGCGAGACGCGTGCTCCTGCCGTGAGGTGACTTGTGCCCGCCGCATCATCAACCCGCAAGCTGGCCGACCGACGCACCATCGTCGTCTGGGTCTGCCTGCTGGTGTCGATGAGTTCGGTGGCCGGGCTGCTCATGGCGCTCGAACCCACGCCCATTCCCTCCGCCGACGGCGTGGCGATGCCGTTGCTCGTCGTGGACCAGGGCGGCGATGCATTCGACGCGGTCTTTCGCACCAATCCCGAACCCCAGGCGGATCGCTGGCAGGCGATCGTCATTCACCACTCCGGCCAGCCCTACGGCAACAACGAGACCATCGCCGACCTGCACCAGTCGCTCGGTTACGGCGGGCTCGGGTACCACTTCGTGATCGGCAACGGCTCCGGAACGGCCGACGGCGAAGTGCAGACCGGCTACCGATGGGCCCGGCAGGTCAACGGCGTCCACGCCGGCGGACCGGATGGCGAGTGGTACAACCGCTTCGCCATCGGCATCTGTCTCGTGGGCAATGGTGACCGCGCCGCACCCACCGATTCGCAGATGCGGCAGCTCGCGCGACTCGTGCACGCCCTGCAACGCCGGCTCGATATCCCCGCCGAACGCGTCGTCCTGCACAGCAACATCGCGGAGACGACCAGCCCGGGCCGCTTCTTCCCCGCCGCCCGCTTCCGGCAGCAGCTTCTCACCATCGACTGAGGCGGTCGGGACTCCGAACATACACGATACGCCCATCGTCGCGCCGCGCTCTCCGAAACTCGGGTCGCGGCTGACCTGTATCCTCCCAGGCGAACGCGGTTTCTCCAGGCCCCCGCTCGTCGTGCGGCTGGGCCGCCGATCAAGTTAGCGCCTCCAGTCGCCGATGCTTAAACAAACGCTACGACGCCGCGCGGGCACTGGTGAGCGTGGGGAATTACTCCTACACTGTGCGCGTTCTGCCGGCGTTCCTATGCAGGTGCCGGCTTATGTCGTACGAAGGAACCGCTACGCTGATGAATCCTGTGGATCAGATCGCCGGCTATCAGGTGCTTGCGGTTCTTGGCTACGGGGCCAACAGCACCATCTATGCGGTTCAGGATCCCAAGGACGAACACGTCTACGCCCTGAAACGGGTCGTCAAACGCACCGCCAACGATCAGCGATTCATCGACCAGGCCGTCAACGAACACGAAGTCTCAAGCCGGCTGGACCACGCCGCCCTTCGCCACAGCTATCGCATGATCCGTCGCCGCAAAGTCCTGCGGCTCAGTGAGGTGTTGATTCTCATGGAACTGGTGGACGGAGTGACGCTCGAACAGCACCGCCCGCCGCGGTTGCGTGACGTGGTGCGGGTGTTCATCGAAGTGGCGTCCGGCCTCGAGGCGATGCACAAGGCCCATTTCGTCCACTCCGACATCAAGCCCAACAACGTCCTGCTGGCCGAGAACGACGGCGTGAAGTTGATCGACTTCGGCCAGTCTTGTCGCGCGGGCACGGTCAAAAACCGCATTCAGGGTACGCCGGACTATATCGCCCCGGAACAGGTGAAGTGCGGGCCAATCACGGCCCAGACCGACGTGTTCAACCTCGGGGCGACGATCTACTGGTGCGTGACGAATCAGTACGTGCCGACGATGATTCCGCGGTCGGACAAGGAGGTCGGCCTGAAGGCGGACGCCGAACTCAAGAAGCCGCGCGATCTGAATCCATCGGTACCGACGAGCTTCGAGCGGTTGATGCTCCACTGCCTGGAGACGAGCCCGGACAAGCGGCCGGCGAGCATGAACGAAGTGAAGAGCCGCCTCGAAATCGTGCTGCACCAGCTCGAACGCGGTCGCAACGGCGATTCGAGCGGCGAGGAATAACCGAGATCGGCGACGGCGGGCCGATCGGGGATGCGCGCCTCGGGGATGTTTCGGCAACGAAGTGGACGCGGGTTTCAAGGCGCCAGTTATCGCGGTCGAGTTCTGGAATTTCCCTTGACTAATGTGATTTAATGGATATCATGCTCCCGTTACTAGTTATTCCCGTCGCGCCGCGACTTTCAAAGGGTTGCCCATGATCTCACAAACGACCGAGTACGCCCTCCGGGCGGTAGTGTTCCTCGCTCAACATCCCGAGGATTCCTGGACCACCCAGCAGATCGCCGAGGCGACGAAGGTTCCCGCCGGCTACCTGTCCAAAGTGCTCCAGGGACTCAGCAGAGCCGGGCTGGTCACCTCGCAGCGCGGCCGGCACGGCGGATTCCAGCTCGGCCATCCGCCCTACTCGGTGAGCGTGCTCCAGATCGTCAACGCCGTCGAGCCTATCCGGCGCATCCACCAGTGCCCGCTGGAGATCGGCAGCCACGGCGCGGCCCTGTGTCCGCTCCACAGCAAGCTCGACGAGACCATCGCCACCGTCGAGCAGTCGTTCCAGCAGACGACGCTGGCCGACCTGCTTGGCCGGCCGGGCACGAACGAGCCGCTGTGCGAGTTTCCGCACGGCTCGGGCCAGGAGCCGCGCAGCCGCCTCCGCGGCAAGCCCGCCGAAGAGTCCGAGTAACCCCGCCCGGCGCAGGCCCGGATTGTCTCGTCGTGGAACCTTCCGGCCGCAGACGAACCCAGCCATCATGCGTGGCGCGGGTTGATGTCCGCGTTGCCCCCTTCTCGCCGCAATCGTATAATCAGGGATTCTGCCCCGGCCGCGTAGCCAAGTGGACCAAGGCGACGGATTGCAAATCCGTTATTCGTGGGTTCGAATCCCACCGCGGCCT
>CAYFQS010000448.1:0-2907 GCA_964345245.1 uncultured Planctomycetaceae bacterium
ACGCTCTACACCGCGGCGATCGGTGAAGTCGACCTGCGCGCGCGGCTGTTCCGCAGGGAGACGTTGGAGCCGAACGCGTCGACCTGCACCGAGTGATCGATCACCAGGTCGCAGGGCACGAGGGGGTTGATCTTCTTCGGATCGCCGCCGAGACGCTTGCACGCATCGCGGAGCGCCGCGAGGTCGACCACCGCAGGGACGCCGGTGAAATCCTGCAGCACCACGCGGGCGGGCTTGAACGGAATCTCCTCAACCCCGGCCCGCTGATCGTTCCAGTCAGCGAGGCGTTTGACGTCATCTTCGCTGACGGTGTAGCCGTCGCAGTTGCGCAGGGCCGCCTCGAGGAGGACCTTGATCGAGTAAGGCAGGTGGCCGAGGTCGCCCAGGGCGTCGAGGGCGAAATAGGCCGCCTCGCCGTCATCAAGTTTGAGAGTCTTGCGGGCGTTGAACGGATCGGTCTTGCCTTGGGCCATGTCGTTTCTTTCCCTGTCGTTGAATACCACGTTTTTTCGAACACCGCATTGTAGCAGCGTCACCGCCCGCCGCGACCGCGAGCCGCCGGGCGACGGAACCGGATAAAATAAACCCGGTCACGGCCTGCACCGCGCGTGGCGATGCAGGCCTTGGCCGGGCTGAATCGGTTACAGAATCTGGATCAATCCACGAGCGGCACGCGGGTTACTGCTGCTCGCCGCCTTCGCCGCCCTCGTCGCCTTCGCCGTCTACGTGGCCGTGCGACTTCTCTTCGTCGGTCGCGTCACGCACCTCCACGACCTTCACGTCGAAGTTGAGGTTCTGGCCGGCGAGCGGATGATTGGCGTCGATGGTGACGTTGTTGTCGTCCACGTCGACCACCCGCACGACCCGCGAGCCCTGCTGCGTCTGGGCCTGGAACTGCATCCCGGGCTTCACGTCGGCGTCCTCGGGGAATCGTTCGCGCGGCACCGGGGCCACGAGCTGGTCGTCGTGCTGGCCGTAGGCCTTGTCCGGCGGAATCTGGACCTGCAACTCATCGCCGGGCTCCTTGCCCTCGAGCTGCTCCTCCAGGCCGGGGATCAGATTGCGGTGACCGTGTAGATACGTCAAGGGTCCGCGGCCTTCGGACTGGTCGAGCACTTCGCCCGAGTCGTTGGTCAGGGTGTAGTCGATGCTCACGACGGTGTTGCTGGCGATTTCCATGGTGTTCCTTCCGGTAAACAGTTCAGTCAGTCAGATGTTAGCGCGCTGCTCCACTCGGCACCAAGGCCGGGGCGCAGCAAAGCGGCCGACCTCTGGCCGGCCGCGCAGGATGGACGATATCAGGGCAAACGGATTAACGATAGAACTCGATGATCAGGTTCATGTTCACGTCGAATGGGACCTGGTCCGGCGTGGGGTTGGCGACCACCTGGCCGGTCAGATTTGACGGATTGAAGCTGAGCCACTCGGGCGCCTGGTGGCCGGGCAGGGATTCCATGTTCTCGCGGACGAGGTCGTGAGCCCGCTTTTTGAGGGCGATCTGGTCGCCGATGGAAACCGCGTAGCTCGGTCGGTCGGTCTTGCGGCCGTTGACTTCGATGTGGCCGTGAGCCACGATCTGCCGGGCGGCCCAGATCGTCCGGGCCCAGCCGAGTCGGCGGATTACGTTATCCAGTCGCTGCTCGAGCATGACCAGCAGCACCTCGCCGGTGTTGCCGCGGGCCCGGGCCGCACGGTCGAGGTAGCGTCGGAACTGCTGTTCGAGGACGTTGTAGTGATAGCGAAGCTTCTGCTTCTCATTCAGTCGCACGCCGTAGTCGCGCAGCCGCCGTCCGCGATACCCGTGCATGCCGGGCGGGTTGAGCTGGCGGTTGGTGTGCTTGGGAATGTCCGCGATGGGCACGCCCACGCGTCGGGACAGTTTGACCTTCGGGCCGGTGTAATTCGCCATAGTTCCACCGTCTGTCGCCTCTTACCACGTGGTGAATCTCGGTCGACCATCGACCGGTGTGCTCATCCCGCCGCCAAGGGAGCGACTGTGCCTCGGCCGGTTTCCGTCCCGGCGGTCCAACGACCACCGGGAAGGCGGGGGAGCGAAGCCTCTTAGTATAACCGATCATCCGCGAGCGGCAACCCGGTGGAACCACCCGCGAGTGCACGACATGCCCCTCGCGGCGGTGAATTCGCTCGCGTGAGAGGTCACGCACTCGTTACCGACGATGGTCGGCGGCCGGCTCGGACTTGCCCCCGCCCGACTCGCCTTCCTCGGGCTCTTCGCTGGGCTTCAGCGACTTGCCGGTGGGCGCGAGCATCATGGTCATTCGCCGGCCCATGACGCGGGGGGCCTGCTCGACTTTCGCCCCCTCGCCGAACTGCTTGCCGATGTCCTGGAACATGCGGAAGCCGATGTCGCGATGGGCCATCTGCCGGCCGCGGAAGAGCATGGTGAACTGCACCTTGTGGCCGTCTTCGAGGAAGGACCGGGCCCGCTCGGTCTTGAGCTCGAGGTCGTGCTCGTCGGTGGAGGGGCGCAGGCGGACCTCCTTCAGCTCGCTCTGCTTGGCGTGGGCCTTCGCCTTCTGTTCCTTCTTTTTCTGCTGGTACTTCCACTTGCCGTAGTCCATGATCCGGCAGACCGGGGGGCGTACGTTGGGCGCGACCTCGACGAGGTCGAGGCCGGCTTCACGGGCCATCTGTCGGGCACGGTCGGTATCGACGATGCCGACCTGTTCGTTGTCCGCGCCGATCAGGCGTACCGGTGAAATACGGATGCGTTCGTTGATCCGCAGGTTCTTACCGGTGTCGCGGGTGTCGCGCTTCTGAAAACGTCCTCGTGCGATGGTGCAGTCTCCTTGGAACCGTGAGTCGGTGGGGTCATTGAACAACAATCACCCGGACCGACAACATGTCGGCGGGCTGATCCGTGAGCATGCTCGTGGGACGGCGGCT
>CAYFQS010000449.1:0-2905 GCA_964345245.1 uncultured Planctomycetaceae bacterium
CACCGAACTCGTCGGCGCCCCGGGCAGGCCGGATACCCTACGCCCATCATATCTTCACCGTGGTTCTAACCGATCTGCAGGTCCACCGTGGAGCACTCGACGAACTGCCCGGCGATGAGCTATCGCATTCGCGGCGGCCGGCCGACGGTCCTGTACTGCCCCGATGTGGTCTACATCCACGAGCGCGACCGGGCGCTCGACGGCGCGGCGCTTTACATCGGCGACGGGGCCACGCTGGAGCAAAGCATGGTCCGCCGCCGCGGCGATCGGCTGATCGGCCACACGCCCGTCCGCACGCAGCTCACCTGGTGCGCCAAGGCCGGGGTCCCGGAGATGATCGTCACCCACTGCGGATCGCAGATCGTGGCCGGCGACGAGCGCCGCATCAACGCCACGTTGCGTGAGTGGGCGGAAGAGCGCGGCGTGGCCGTGGGCATCGCCCACGATGGCATGGCCCGCACCTTGCGCTGAACCGAAGGAGTCGATCCAGTGCCCGAACTGCCCGACGTTGCCGGCTTCAAGAGCTACCTCGACGCCACCGCGTTGCATCAGCGCATCGGCCGCAGCCGGTTGATCGACGACCGCATCCGTGGCCGTTCCGGCTCGCAACTGCTCAGCCGCCGGCTCAAGGGCACGGCGCTGCACGACACGCGACGGCACGGCAAGTTCCTCTTCGCCGCGGCCGGGGACGCCGGCTGGCTCGTGCTGCACTTCGGCATGACCGGCGAGCTTCGCTATGAGCAGCAGGAAGGCGACCCGCCGCAGTACACGCGCTTCGTGATCGAATTCGATAACGGCTATCGCCTGGTGTATCTCTGTCGGCGGATGCTCGGGCGGGTCGACTTCACCGATGATCTGTCCGCGTTCATCGAAGCGGAGCAACTCGGGCCCGACGCGCTCGATGACGACCTGACGCTCCGGCGTTTTCGTGAGATGCTCGCGGAGCGCCGCGGCACGCTCAAGGGATTGCTGCTCGATCAGTCGTTCATCGCGGGGGCGGGGAACATCTGGGGCGACGAGGTGCTCTTCCAGGCGGGGCTGCATCCGGAGCGGCGAGCCGACACCCTCGACGCCGACGAGGTGAAGCGGCTGTACCAGGCGCTGCGTCGGGTCATGCGGCTCGGCGAGCGGCGGGACGGCCACATCGACAAGCTGCCGCGGTCGTGGATGCTGCCCCACCGCGATGACGGTGGGCCGTGCCCGCGCTGCGGCGCGGCGTTCGAGCGGATCACTGTCTCCGGCCGCACGTCCCACATCTGCCCGAACTGCCAGGCGCCGCCGTGATCGACGCCGGCCACGCGGTGCAGGCGGTGCTCGCCCTGCGCCATGAGAAGTTCCGCGAAGGGCGGATGGCGCGTCTCACGCAGGTGCCGCCGGAGGAAGTGGTCCGGGGTTGCCGGCCGTCATGAAGCCCCGGACGCCGCCGGATGATAGTAGCGTTCGAGATACTCATCGATCATCCGCGAGGCGCTGAACCTTGCCGCGAGTTTCCGGATCGCCGCCTTCTGCATGGCGATCCACCGCCGCGGCAGGCCGGCTTCGTCGCGTTCGTAATACGCCGGCGCCACGTACGCCTCGAGCACGTGCATCAGCGCCTCGTGGTCCTCGCGGTCCTCCTGCTCGGCCGAGTCGGGCTTCGCTTCGGAGCCGACGGCGAAGCCGACGTCTTCGTCGAATGCCTCCGCCCACCAGCCATCGCGGACGGAGACGTTGATCCCGCCGTTGACGAGCGCCTTCTGGCCGCTCGTCCCGCAGGCCTCGCGCCGGCGTCGGGGCAGGTTCAGCCAGGCATCCACGCCCTGGGCGAGATGACGGGCGACGTTAATGTCGTGATCTTCCAGGAAAGCGACGCGGCCGCGGAACCGCTGGTCGGTCATGAGCCGGAACAGTCGCTGGATCACCTGCTTGCCCTGCTCGTTGTCGGGGTGGGCCACGCCGGCGAAGAGCAGTTGCACCGGGCGGTCGTGGTCGGCGACGAGCCGCTCGAGGCGGCGCAGGTCCTGGAGCAGCAGGTCGTGGCGCTTGTACTCGGCAAGCCGGCGGGCGAAGCCGATCGTCAGCACGTCGGGATCGAGGTTGAGCCCGTCGGCCACGGGCCGGTCGCGATGCCCGTCACTTCGGGCCACGGAGCGTCGAACGAACTCGATGAGCCGGGTCTTGAGAATCTGGTGCTGCTCCCACCACTCCTCGTCATCGATGCGGTCGACGACCCGCCATGTCCGGGGGTCATCCATGTGCTGGGCCCACTGATCGCCGGCCCTGCGGTCGAACAGCTCAAACAACGGGATGGCGAGCCAACTCGCCACGTGCATGCCGTTGGTGATGTGGCCGATGGGCACGTGGTCGGTATCGCGGTCCGGCCAGAGGTCGGCCCACATGGCCCGCGTCACTCGGCCGTGCTTCTCCGAGACCGCGTTGGCGAATCGGCTCATTCGCAGTCCGAGCACGGTCATGCAGAACGATGCCGAATCGTCCCCGGGCGTCACCCGACCGAGCGAGAGCAGCCCCTGCTCATCGAGCCCGAGTTCCTCGCGGAGCGGACCGAGGGTTCGTTCGATGAGCGGGGGCTGGAACCGGTCGTGGCCGGCCGCGACCGGCGTGTGGGTGGTGAAGACGATGGACGAGCGGGCCGCGGCTTTCGCCTCCTCCAAATCTCCGCCGGCCGACATCTGCGCTCGCCACCACGCCAGGGCCGCGAAGGCGCAGTGGCCCTCGTTGAGGTGGAGCACGGCCGGCTCGATGTCGAGCGCGGCCAGGGCCCGCAGTCCCCCGACGCCCAGCAACAGCTCCTGGCGGATTCGCGAGGTCTCGTCCCCGTCGTAGAGCTTCGACGTCAGGCCCCGGTATTCCTCGGGGTTGGCGTCGGTGTCGGTATCGAGCAGGACGAGGCGATTGCGGCCGACCT
>CAYFQS010000450.1:0-2893 GCA_964345245.1 uncultured Planctomycetaceae bacterium
AGGCGGCGCGTTGACCGGCACCGTCGAGGCCGCCGACGCGATCCGCCTGCTCCGCGCTTCGGCCGCCAGCATCGGCCGGGTCACCGCGCCGCGAATCATGCAGGCGATGTTCATGGCCGGCTTCGACGGTCGAATCGAGGCCGAGGGCAGCGTCGATGAGTTCCCCGAACTCGCCTATCAGCCGAACCTCCAGCGACTCTACGTCTACCACGGCGATCTCCGCGGCCAGGTCATTGCCGACTCCGCGGGGATGATCATGGTCGTCAACGGCGACTTCGACGCCGACGCGACCATCGACGCCGATCTCCGACAGTTCATGGTGGTGGGCGCCGATGCCGACGTCCTCGCCGGCAGTTCGCTCACCGTGGACGGGGCCTTGCAGTACGCCTTTGTGAACGGCGACCTCGCCGGCGACTGGACGGTGACCGGCGATCTCCAGACGTTTGTGCAGCTCGGCGACGTGGTGGCCTGGACGCTCCAGACCCCGGCCGCCGAAGCGACGAGCATCGGCATGCTCCGCCTCGGCGCGGTGCGGCAGATGACCGTGACCGGTCGGGCCGACATCCGTATGATCCTGGCGACGGACGTTCAGGACGGTGAGATCGAGGCGAACGGCATTGACCGGCTGATGTCGCTGGGCGACTTCCACGCCGACCTCGACCTCGCGGGTGATGATCGGCCATGGGTCTTGCGCAGCGCCTTCGTTCGCCGCGATGTCACCGACGCCGACTGGCGCCTGGCCGGCGAAACGGGCTCGGTCGATATCCTCGGCAAGGCCGAAGGATTCGACCTGGTCAGTGAAGGCGGCATCCAGCGCGTCCGCATGACCCGGGCCGACGACTCCAACGTCCAGGCCGGTCTGGCCGCGGATGCGCTCGACGACGGCGTCGTGACCGCGGGTGAGGTGACGGACGGGACCGCGACGATCGGCTTCGCCCAGATCGGCCTCACGCGCGCGGCAGGTGGCGCCGCGGCGGTGAGCAACACCATCCTCGCCGCGCCCCGCGTCGGCACGGTCTACGTTCGTGAGAGCGATGACTTCGGCAGGCCGAACGGCTCAGCGGTCTGGCGCCAGGATGTCGACGGGCTTCGCCTGCTCCTGTCGGGCAACCGGGAGCATCGCGAGATGAACTGGCTCTACCGCCCGAACGCCGATGCCCCCTGGCCCGACGGCGACGAGCCGATCCGCCGGATTGTCTGACCCGCGCCCGGCCACGCGCGTGCGGTTGCGAAGAATTCCATAGGCAATCGACGCGGGAATCGCGCAACCACCGCACCCTCACCGACCCCGATTACCTGGCCCCCGCGTGGCGGGCGCGGTCGAGGGCGTCGTCGAGGCGGTCGATGATCTCGTCGGCGTCTTCGAGGCCGACCGACAGACGGACGAGGTGGGGCGGGACGCCGCATGATTCGGCGAATCCCAACTCGTGGTAGTGGGCGAGGATGGTGTACGGGCAGGCGAGCGAGTAGCGGGTGCCGAAGTTCGGGCCCTTGCTCAACTGCAGGGCGTCGAAGAACGCCGGGGCCGTGCGCTGGCCGTTCTTGAGCACCAGCGAGAGCAGCGACGTGTAGCCGGCGCCGCTGCGTCGGAACCGATCGTAGTGCCCGGTCGCCTGGAACTTCGGATAGCAGACCGCGGCGACCATCGGATGGCGGCGCAGGTGCTCGGCGATTCGCTCGGCGGCGCGGCATGTCGCCGGGATACGCTGGACGAAGTCGCGGCTGTTCTGCTCCAGCACCTCCGCGTCGGCGCCGCAGAGCAGGTCCTCGTGCACGCGATCCAGTCCGGCGGCGAGCTGCTCGGCGAAGCGACTGCGCGGATTGATCACCACCGAACCGCCCGCGACGTCCCCCTCGCCCGAAAACGACTTGGTCAAGCTCGTGCACAGCACGTCGGCCACGGTGAGCAGGTCGCAGTTCACCCACGTCGCCACCGTATCGTCCACAACCAGCGGCACCTCGTGATGGAAGCAACGTTTGGCCAGCCCCAGCAGATCGGGGCTGAGCAGCAGGGGGTTCGAGGGGAGTTCGGTGAATACGCCGCTGATGCGCTCGTATTGGAGCAGGCGGTGGAGGCGGTCGAGTTCGTCGGCCGAGCCGGTGGGGCAGAAGTGGCCGCCGGCCCCGAACTTCTGGAGGACCTTGAGGGTGTCGACGTAGGGGAAGCCGAACTGCACCGCACAGCATTCCCGCCGTCGGGCCTGGAGGACCTGGTGAACGGTGAAGATCGCGCTCATGCCGGTGGGAAAGAGCCACACGTGCTCGGGCCGCACGCCGGTGCAGTCGGCGATGCGGCGGCGGAGCGCGCGCTTGGCCGGGTCGGCCGGATCGACGGTCCGGCCGGCGAGGCACGCCTCGGCGAGCCGGGATGACACGCCGTCGCCCACGTGTTGCCAGTAGGCCCTGGCGTGATCGGCCCAGCGTTGCGGGAACGTGGCGACCGCCACGCCGTTGAGCCCGAACTCGTGCAGCCGGGCGTCGTGGCCGCAGGAATGTCGAAGGTAAGCGGCCAGGCGCCGACCCGCCTTCATGGAGGACAGGGCAATGCACGCCTCGCCTTCATCCGCGAATCGCTGCCGGCAATGCTCGAACAAGCGGCGGCAGATGGGATGAAAAACGAACCGCGGATAGCCGGACCGCAGGGCGTCGCAGACACGCGGCGACCGCTCCTCGTAACCAATGTTATCGTCCCAGGTCGGCAGACACACCGACACCGCGTGCGACGAATCCGGGATCGGTTCCCCGAGGTCCTCCGGACGCCAGAGAGGATCACGCAACAGGTCTCGCATAGACGGATGATGATAGGGCGAGCGCCCCCGTGTGGCGAGCTGACGCATGGCTGGCAATGCGCCCGGGAGGACTCGAACCTCCGACCTACGGTTTAGGAAACCGT
>CAYFQS010000451.1:0-2870 GCA_964345245.1 uncultured Planctomycetaceae bacterium
GGTGCCGTGCTCCGCGTGGCCGACGTTGACATGCTCGACGGTTCGCCGTTGCTGGACATCAAGCCCTACGCGCGGATGTTCGACGCTTTCGAGACGGCGCACGACGGGTGGCTCGAGACCGCTCGTGACACCCGATCGACGGACGACCGGTTCCTCGAAGGCGAAGGGGCGTGACGGGAAGGTCCCGCCTGGCGTGCAGGCAGGGGCTGGGCAACTGCCGAGGGCTCGCGCCGGTTGCGTCGGCCGGCGATACGTCGCCTATTGTTCGTGCAGAAAGGAAAAGTCGACCATGGCCCGCAAACCCAACGTGCTCTTCGTGTGCAGTCACAACTCCGCTCGTTCACAAATGGCCGAGGGCTGGCTGCGGCACCTCGCCGGCGAACGGTTCGAGGCGTGCAGCGCCGGCGTCAACCCCGGCACGCTCAACCCACTGGCGGTGCGGGCCATGCAGGAAGTCGACATCGACATCTCCGGCCACGAGGTCGAGGGGATCAAGGCCTATCTCGGTCACGTCGCGGTGGCGCACCTGATCGTCGTCTGTGATAAGGCGGCCGAGGCCTGCCCGCGCATCTGGCCCGGACACCCCGAGCGGCATTTCTGGCCCTTCGAAGATCCCGCCGCCGCCGAAGGCAGCGACGAAGAACGCATGCAGGTCTTCCGTCGCGTCCGCGACGAGATTCGGCAACAGATCGAAAACTGGCTCGCGGAAGTCGAAGTCCCGCAGCGCGGGTGACTCGCGGACGGCGCGGGGCGCAGCCGTCTCCGGAACGACCGTTCCTGCGCCCGATCCGGGAACCACTTGTCTCGCGTCGCGGCCGCAAGCGGCTTGTCAACAAGCAGCGTCGCGTCATACTGTCCTCGTTGTCTCGGGCCGCCGCATGAAAGGAAAACGCATGGCGAAGTTACCGCAGGAAGTGAAGGACGCCTGGAGCAATCGCGAGGGATGGTTCGTGCTGAGCACGGTGTCGGCGGACGGCGAGCCGAACGCGGCCTGGATGGGGGCGGTGAAGCGGCTCGACGACGAGCGCGTCGCGATCATCGATAACTACTTCAACAAGACGCGGGCCAACATTCAGGCCGGCAGTCGCGGGTCGCTGCTGATGCTTTCCGCCGACCGGAAGCCGTACCAGATCAAGGGGCGCATCGAGTATGTTACCGAAGGGGCGATTCTCGACGAACTCCGTGAATGGCAGAAACAGATCAAGGACGACCTGCCCGGCGTCGGCGCGGCGATCATCCACGTCGAGAGCGTCTTCAGCGGTGGCGAGCAGCTCGTGTGACCGCATCCCGGGATCGCCCCGCCCGCATGCCCGAGCGGCGCTTGTGGCTGGGGCAAAGCAAACGCATCCGGCTCAAACCTGAGCAAGCGGTCTGTTGATCAGGTCGTATCCCTTGCCTCACGGAGGGATCGCTCCCTGACGGTCGCGGCTCGGGCAGATCGTTTACATGGGATTGCTCTGGTGGTTGGACAGGGCGATGCGATCTCGATTAGGTTTCGCGGGCGCGGTTCGTTATCATGCCTCCGCCCGCCACGGCTGCGGGGCAACCCGCGAAACTCAGCATGAGTTACCAGACCCCGGAGAATTCGACCGACGTGATGGCCCTGCCGCCGCTCGACGAGGCGGAGCAGCCGCGGGTGTTCTACGGCTGGTACATGGTGCCCGTCGCGACGCTCGGGATGATGTGCACCGCCCCGGCGCAGACCTTCGGCGTGTCGGTGTTCAAGCCGTACTTCGCCGAGTCGCTTGGCCTGACCAACGCCCAGATCTCCACCGCCTACATGTTCGGCACGGTTCTCGCGGCATTGCCGCTGACCTACATCGGCTGGCTGATGGACCATCTCGGTCCGCGCCGGATGATCGCCGCCGTGGTCGTGATGCTGGCGTGCGGCTGCGCGATGGCGTCGCAGGCGGCGGGATTCTTCACCCTCTTCTTCGCCTTTCTTCTGCTGCGGATGTTCGGACAGGGCTCGCTCGGGATGCTCAGCGGCAACACCCTGGCGATGTGGTTCAACCGCCGCCTCGGGTTCGTCCACGGCATCATGGTCACCGGCATGGCCGGGGCCATCGCCCTCACTCCCAGCGTCAACTACTGGCTCATCCAGACGCTCGGCTGGCGGCAGGCCTACCTCGCCCTCGGCGGGATGGTGCTCGCGGTCATGCTGCCGCTGCTCGCCCTGGTCTATCGCAATCGGCCGGAGGACGTGGGGCAGTTGCCTGACGGCGATCGGCCGGAAGACCTTGAAGATGATTCGGGCGAGCCGCGGCCCGCTGACCAGCGGGCGTGGACGCTCCGCCAGGCGATGGGCAGCCGGGCGTACTGGATCGTCGCCGTCTGCATCGGGCTCTTCTCGCTGACCCTGACCGCCGTGGCCTTCTGCGCACCGTCGATCTTCGAATCCCGCGGGATGAGCACGGACGGCGCGGCCCGTGCGACCGCCGTGCTCTTTCTGTGGATGGGCGGGACCCTCGCGGCGGCGCAGATATTGGCCGGCCTGATCGCCGACCGCGTGCGGCTGAATCTCATGCTCGCCGTCGGCACGGCGCTGCTCGCGGTGGCGGTGGGGCTGCTGCGGCTGCCGATGAGTCACCATTACGCCGGTTGGCTCGGCGCGGTCATTGGCATCGCCCAGGCGACGATCGCGGCCGTGGGCGGGACGATCTGGGTCCGCTACTACGGTCGGGCGCACCTCGGGAAGATTCGCGGGTCGCTGACCACGATGCTCGTCGCTTCATCGGGCCTCGGGCCGGCGATCGTCGATGGTCTCGCCGGCGTGTCGGGCAATTACCGCAGCGTGCTCATGCTGTTGACGCTCGCCCCGCTCCCCCTCGCCGTCGCCGCGCTGTTCGCCCCCCGCCCCCCGGACCGTC
>CAYFQS010000452.1:0-2821 GCA_964345245.1 uncultured Planctomycetaceae bacterium
CGACGCCTTCACCGCGTCCGACGGAGCTTTGAGGTAATCGACATCCCGGCCGATCAGAAACGAGTTCCAGTCCTTCGGGAACAGGTCGTTGAGGAACACCAGATCGCCCGTGCCCCAGGTGAGCACCTGCCGCCCGGCCTTGACGTCCATGAACGGCAGGGGCGAGAACTGGACGTTCAACTCCCGCAGGTCGGACCAGCCCTCGCCGGTCTCGAGATCGACCACCCGCGACGGGGCGACCTGGTCGTAGACAAAGTCGTTGGTCAGGTGGAAGGCGAAGGCCTCGGCGCGCCAGTCGAGTTCCAGTTGAAAGCGGGCCTCGGCGATGGCGACGTCGCGCTGGTGGGGCGTGCGCTGGACGTAGGGCCCGAAGCGCGTCTCGAAGAAACCGGCGACGTCGAAGGGAAGGTCGTCGAGGTTCCAGACATCCTCGGCTTCCGTGTCATCCGCGGCGGCGGCCGCCGCGGGTTCGCCCGTATCCCCCAGGCCCTCCGGCAGCGCCGGGCCCGGCGGGCCGCCGGTCTCTCCATTCCCGCCGAGACCTTCCGGCAAGGCGGGGCCCGCGGGTTCGCCGCCCGCCTCCTCACCGAGCCCGGACGGCAGCGGCGGCTCCTGCCCGGCCGCCACGGCTGCCGCGAACGACAGCCATCCCGCCAACGTGATCGTCTTCAATGCGCTGCTCATTTGAGATACTGCTGCGGTGGCTTGCGGAGATAACGCTCGGTGAAGATCTCCTCCGGGAGACCGACGTTGTACTCCACGCCCGAGTAGGTCATCACCGTCTTGCTGCCGGCCTTCAGATTCTCCATGCTCGAACGCGTCACCGTGGGGAAGCCCTCGATCTGCTCGACCTTCAGCGCCCGGTACACGCGGTACTTCTTGCCCGCCTTGTCGTAGTATTCGGTCTGCACCGGGATGAAGCTCGACTTGTGCACGTACATGATGTAGTGGTCGAACTCAACGAGGTCGGGCTTCTTCGGCGTGTGCTTCAGCACGTAGTAGTTGTCAGTCGTGTTGATCAGCTCGTGCCTGTCGAGGTCGATGTTGCGGCCGGACACGTCTTCGTAGAAGAAGTTCGACCCGACAAAACTGGTGCGCTTGTCCGTGGCGGCGATCCGCTTGACCAGGTCGAGCGCGGGCAGGTAGAGCCAGCGGTCGTCGTCGCGGTCGAGGTGCTTGTGCACCATGAACACGGTGTCGGCCACGTCGGCCGGCTTCTGGAAGTAGACGTAGAACTTCTGCTTGCCCGAGTAGGCGCGGTCTTCGAGCTCGTCGGTCCGCTTCTGATCGCGGCGGAGGATATGGAAACGCCGGCTGCGCTCCCGGCCCTGGCTGTCGGTGATCTTCATTTTCACCTCGGCCCGGCCGTCGTTGCCCTGGTAGTACGACACCAGGTTGCTGCGGTGGACGATCTCATCGACGCTGAACTCGGCCGAATCGTCCTGGCCCATCGCCACGGCGGCGGCGAGCAGGACGGCGGCGGGGGTCAATGTCTTACTCAAATTCATCATGATGCTTCTCCTTGCTTGAATTCCTGGGGAGCCCGGCATTGCTCGCGACGGGTGCCGAACCAGCAGCCGACGACCATGGCGACGATCGCCCCGATGCTCAGCCAGGTCATCTCGGTCCAGCCCACGGTCATGAACTGGTGGAGGTTGACCGCGACGAGGCCCAGCGCGGCCGCGGCGCTGACGATGCATGTGCCGCAGCGGCAGGTGAAGGCCAGGGCGTTGGTGGACGGGAACAGCCATCGTTCCAGCAGCGTGATCATCGCCGGCAACACCAGCAGCGACGCCAGTCCCGCGGTGATGAGGATCAGGGCGATGAAGGTGCCGACGGTCTTGTACGGCATGAGGGGGGCGGCGAGCAGGGGCAGAAAGCCCACGCCCACGACGATGGCGTTTCGCGTGATCGCCCGCGCCGGCTCGCCGAACATCGGTCCCACCGCTTCCCGCCACGAGCCATGCCGTTCGTAGGCGTAGCGCGACCGGGCAAGGAAGTGGATCGCGTAGTCCACCGCCAGCCCGAGCGACAGCGAGCTGAGCACGGCGACCGGCATGTCGTAGTCCTTGCCGATCAATCCCACGATCCCGTAGATCAGCCCCACGGTCAGCGTCAGCGGGATCATGCTCAGCAGGCCCCACAACGCCGAACGGAACAGCACGATCATCATCAGCAGCACGACAAGGAAGCTGCCGAGGAACGCCTGGAGCATGCCGCTGACCATCTTGTCCTGCCAGACGACGTTGATGTAGGTCAGGCCGAACCATCGATGCTCGAGCCCCGCGGGGATCGGATGGCGGGCGATGTAATCCTCGACCTCGCGGGCGACGCGGCTCATGTCGCGATTGTCGCCGCTGGTGAGTTGCACCCACGTGCTCGATCGTCGGTAGTCGGGGGTCGCGAAGTGCCACAGGTCGTCCGGCCGATGGCTGTTCTGGAACTGGAAGAGCACCTGGGCCACGGCGGACTGACCGTCGGGGATGCGGAAGTCCTTCTCCTCGCCGCTGAACAGTTCGCGGTGCACGGTCTTCACGATGTCGGCCAGCGAGTTCGACTTGCCCACGATCGCCTCGCCGCCTTCGCCCTCGATGCTCAGCAGATGCTCCTGCAGGTCGGCGATGTAGCGGAGCACTTCGGGCTGCTTGAAAATCTCCGGCTTCGCGGCGGGCTGGTCCGGCGACGGGCCTTCGGTCTCCGGCGAGTCGGCCGGCGCCCCGCCCAGCCCGGCCGGCAAGCTCGGGCCCTCGCCGCCGTCACCCCCACCGCCGAGACCGGAAGGCAGCGCCGGCCCGCCGCCGTCAGCGTCTTCGGGGCTCGC
>CAYFQS010000453.1:0-2780 GCA_964345245.1 uncultured Planctomycetaceae bacterium
GCTCGGGCGCGGTGAAGCGTTCGTCGAGCGAGCGCCAGGCGCGGGCGAGTTCGACGTGTTCTTCGAGCGCGTCTTCGGGCACGTGCTCCTCGACGCGCCGCAGCCACGTGCGGGCCGACTCGATATCCGGCAGGATCAGGAACGCGAGGCGGACCCAGATCGTGCGCCACAGGTCGGACCGCTCAAGCAGCGGCTGGAGCATTCGCGAGGCGCGTTCGACGTCGCCGTCGCCGATGTAGGCCCGGGCGTACTTGACGATCAGCGGCACGTGGGCGTCGGGGTCGGCGAGTGCGGTCTCGAGGTGGGGGGCGAGCTGGGCGACGGCCGAATCGGTCTGGCCGAGCTGCATGCGGGCCTCGGCGATCATCATATCGGCGTCGAGGGGCTGGTTGGCCGAGCGGTCGCGCCACTCCTGGCTGACGCCGAGGGCCTCGGACCAGCGCCCGGCGGCGGCGAGGGCTTCAGCGGCCATCCAGGCCGGCTCGGCGGAGTTGGGAAACGCCTGCATCGCCCGGGTGGCGATGTCGGCCGCGTCGTCCGGCTGATCCACGTCCATGTACAGCCGCACGAGCAGGTTCTGCAGCGGCAGGCAACGCGGATGGCGGTTGGTGAGCTGACGGATGCGGGCGATCTGTTCCGAGGCGGCCCTGGTCTCGTCTTCGTCGGCTTTGAGAATCCGCACCGCCTCGATGGACGCCTCCTGATAGGCCGGCTGCCGGAGGATGGTGGTCGCGAGCGGTCGCAGGGCCGGGCGCGGCACGGCGAAGGCGACGAGGTCGCGGTGCTTGTGGAGCAGGGAGAACGTTGAATGATCCGGCAGCGATGCGTGGGCGCGTTCGACGGCCTCGACCGTCGCGTCCGCGTCGCCGAGGGCCATCTGCTGGTTGATCACCAGCGTCCACGCCTTCTCCGATTCGGGGGCGATCTCGGTGGCCTGGCGGAAGGCGGCCAACGCCTGCTCCGGGCCCTCGTGCCGGGCGGCGAAGTTGCCGCGAACAAGCTCGGCCAGGCCGGGCTCGAGATCGAGCGTGTGAAGATGGTCCAGCACGCGCCTGGCTTCGTCGAGCTGATCGCGTGAGGCGAGCAGGTCGGCGGTGAACTCCACCGCGGCGGCCGACGGTGATTCGTCCAGTACGCGGCGGCAGATCGCCTCGGCGGATTCGAGGCGATTGGCCCGGCGGTAGAGCGAGGCGAGCAGCAGGTCCGGCGCGCGCTCGTCGCCTTGGTGGGCCGCGACGACCAGGTCGATCGCGCGGTTGACTTCACCGAGCTGCCCGAACAGGGCGGCGGCGCGGCGCTGCTGGTCGGCGTTGAGCTCGCCGCCGGCCGTCACCTGCTCCAGCACGGCCCGCGCCTGCTGCTCCTCGCCCTGGGCGAGGAGCAGGGCGGCCATCTCCAACCGTGGTGTGGGAGCGCGGGGCTTGAGGTTCACCGCGGCGTTGAGATGCTCCAGCGCGGCCGAGTGATTGCCCAGACGCTTGTACGCCTCGACCGCGAGCAGCCGGGGGTCCGCCGCCGTGGGGGCGGCGGTGATCACGTCGCTCAGAATGCGGGCGGCTTCCCGGGCGGCGCGGTCGCTCGAATCGCTTTGCAGCAGGTAACGCGCCTTCGCGGCGCGCCAGGTCAGGCCCTGCTGCGCGGCGTCGGTCTCCAGCCGCTCGAGAAGCCGGGCGATGAACTCCAGATCGTTCCAGGACGCCGAGGCATCGAGGGCGAGGCGCTGGACGTTCAGGTTGTCGCGGTGCTGATGGGCGAGTTCGATCCATGCCGCGGTGGCCTGGGGACTCTTTGTCTGCTGAAGGTAGCGGGCCAGGGCGAGTTCCCACGGCAACTTCTGATCGTCGGGCCGCGATGAGATCGCGGTCCGCAGCAGGTCGCGGCCCCGGTCGGGATGGCCTTCAGCCGCCAGGGCGATGGCCCGGGCGTGGTCGACCGCGGCGCTCGAGCCGTAGACCTCTTCGCACTGCGATACGCAGCGCTCCGCGAGGCCGAGGTCGTGGCGACGACTGATCCTCGCCAGGCGGAGCAGGTCCTTGCCCGGCAGTTGCCGGTCGCCTTCGAGCAGGGCGAGCATGGCGTGTCGAGCCGCATCGGTCTCGCCGCGGCGGGCGAGCAGGTCGATGCGGATCGCCGCCGAGCGCGGCTCGCCGGGAGCGATGTTCTGGATTTCGTCGACGAGCTGCATCAGCCGGTCGGCCGCCTCGGTCTGATCTTCACGGATCGCCGTATGGAGCGACTCGGCCAGGACCAGGGCCGCGGGCACGCTGTTCGGGGCGCGCTGCATGGCGCCCCGCGCGACCTGGTAGGCCTGCTCGGCGCGACCGGTCTCCAGCAGCGACCGGGCGATGCGGATGAGTGGCGCGGGCCAGGCGGGCGCCCGCTGGGCCGTGTCTCGCCAGACGGTGATGGCGAGGTCATGTTCGTTCATCGACGCGAGGGCGTTGCCCTTGGCGAACAGGAAGTACGGGTGGTCGGGTACGTGTTCGAGGGCCTGGTCGTAGGACCGGAGGAGCTGACGGGCATTTGTCTGTTCGCCCGGCTTCGACGCCGTCAGCATCTTGTGCCAGGCCATGGCGACCTGGTCGTTCTCCCGCCGGGCGAGCGCGTCGATGAACTTCGTCGCCTCTTCCCGCCGGCCTGCGGTGGTCAGGGCGAGGCCCTTGAGGCCGAGCAGATCGCTGTCCGCGCCTTCCCGGTCGGGCTGGACCGGCTGCAGCCGGTCGAGCAGGGCGGCGATCCGGCCGGACTGCCACAGGCGGTGGGCGAGGGCGCTGAGCAGT
>CAYFQS010000454.1:0-2773 GCA_964345245.1 uncultured Planctomycetaceae bacterium
TGCCGGCGGGCCTGGGGCACGCCCACGGCCTCGGCGACCTGTCGTTGCGTTTCAAGCGCGGGGTGGGGGTCAGTCATGGCAGGCAAGTGTAGGCAGGCCCGCCTCGTTTGAGCGAGAGCGGGGCCGCGCCGCACGCCTCGCTGAAGCGAGGGCGCGCCGGGAGGATCAACCGCTATTCTTCGGACCGGATGGCAGATACAATGGCGGGTCTCACTCGAAGCAGAGAAACGGCGGTTTGCCCCTATGCCAACGAGTCAGGAAATCAGGCGACAGTTCATCGACTTCTTCGTCGAGCAGTGCGGCCACACCGAGGTGCCCTCTTCCCCCGTCGTGCCCCACGACGACCCGACGCTGCTGTTCACCAACGCGGGAATGAACCAGTTCAAAGACGTGTTCCTGGGCGTGGGCGGGCGCGAGTACAGCCGGGCGGTGGACACGCAGAAGTGCATCCGGGCCGGCGGCAAGCACAACGATCTCGACGATGTGGGCAAGGACACCTATCACCACACGTTTTTCGAGATGCTGGGCAACTGGTCGTTCGGCGACTACTTCAAGCCCGAGGCCATCGACTGGGCGTGGAAACTGCTGGTGGACGTGTGGGGGCTCGATCCGAAGCGGCTGCACGCGACGTACTTCGGCGGCGCGAAGGCCGAGGGGCTCGATCCTGATGACGAGGCGAAGCAGCTCTGGCTGAAGCACCTGCCCGCCAAGCAGGTCCATCCCGGCAAGATGAAGGACAACTTCTGGGAGATGGGCGACACGGGCCCCTGCGGGCCGTGCTCGGAGATTCACTTCGACCGCACGCCGGACTTCTCCGGGGCGGGGCTGGTCAACGCCGACGACCCGCGGGTGATCGAGATCTGGAACCTCGTGTTCATCCAGTTCAACCGCGACGCGTCGGGCAAGCTCGCCTCCCTGCCGGCGAGGCACGTGGACACGGGCATGGGCTTCGAGCGGATCACCGCGGTGCTGCAGGGCAAGGCATCGAACTACGACACGGACATCTTCACCCCGATCTTCGCGGCGATCGGCGAGATCACGGGCACGCGGAACTACGGCGGCAAGCTCGACGACCCGATCGACATCGCCTATCGCGTGATCGCGGATCACATCCGCTGCCTGACCTTCGCCCTGACCGACGGGGCGCACTGCGGCAACGAAGGCCGCGATTACGTGCTGCGGCGGATTCTCCGCCGGGCGGTGCGCTACGGGCGGCAGACGCTTGGCGTGGCGGAGCCGTTCTTCTACCGCCTCGTGCCCACCGTGGTCGAGTTGATGGGCGAGCAGTTCCCCGAACTCAATCGCCATCCGGACGTGGTGGCCGAGGAACTTCGGGAAGAGGAAGAGAGCTTCGGCCGCACGCTCGACCGGGGGATCGATCTGTTCGAGGAAGCGCTCAAGCAGGGCGGCAAGCAGGTCAGCGCCGAGGACGCGTTCCGGCTGTACGACACGTTCGGCTTCCCCATCGACCTGACGCAGCTCATGGCCGAGGAGCGCGGCATCACGGTGGACATGGCGGGCTTCGAGGCGTTGATGGCCGAGGCCCGCGAGCGGAGCCGGGCCGAGGGCGGCCACACCGACGCGGTCAACGCCCTGGTCGAGGTGGTGCGGAAGCAGGACCTGCCCGCGACGCAGTTCACCGGGTACGACGAGCTGGTCACCGACGGGGCGACGATGGTCGATCTGTACGTGCATCACGACAACGGCCGGTTCGACCCGTCGACGCAGATTCAGACGGGCCAGTCGGCGGCGCTGGTGACCGACCGCACCCCCTTCTACGCCGAGGCGGGCGGACAGGTCGGCGACACCGGGGCGATCCACTCCAGGCACGGCGCGGTGTACCGGGTGACCGACACGATCAAGGTCGGCGAGGTCTACTTCCACCTCGGCGAACTCGAGGCCGCGAACGTACGCCGCGGGGCGGACGGGCTGGATCGTGACGACCCGCTGCTGCTCGAAGTCGACCAGCCCCGCCGGCAACGCATCATGGCCCATCACACCGCGACCCACCTGATGAACTGGGCCCTGCGGGAAGTGCTCGGCGACCACGTGAACCAACAGGGCTCGCTGGTGGACGAGGAGAAGACGCGCTTTGACTTCAACCATCACAAGGCGGTGTCGGCTGAGCAGATCGAGCAGATCGAGCAGCACGTGAAGCGGCTGATCGCGGAGGATCTGGCGGTTTACGCCGACTATGCCCCGCAGGAGGAAGCGCTGAAGATTCACGGTCTGCGGGCGGTGTTCGGCGAGAAATACCCGCCGACCGTGCGGGTCGTATCCATCGGCAAGCCGGCCAAGGAACTGCTCAAGGCTCCGGGCGATGAGAAGTGGCGGGAATACTCGATCGAATTCTGCGGCGGGACGCATCTCGGGCGGACGGGCGAGGCGTCGGACTTCGCCATCGTCGGCGAGGAGGCGGAGGGTAAGGGCGTGCGCCGCGTAGTGGCGATCGCCGGCCCGCCGGCCGACCGGGCACGGGCCAACGCCGAGTATCTGCGAAAGCAGATCAGATCGCTGAAAGAGGACGACGATCCCGAGATGCTGGAAGAGGGGCTGAACTCGATCACGGAGGAGCTCAACGAGATGCAGATTCCGCTGATCGAGCGTCAGCAGCTTCGCGAATCGCTCGCCGACGTTCAGCGGATCGTGAAAAAGCACCAGAAAGACAAGAGCAAGGAAGCGGCGGGGGCGGCGGTGGACGTGGCCCGGGAGATCGCCGAGAAGGCCGACGGGCAGGTGATCGTCGAATCATTGGCGGGGGCCGATCAGAAGT
>CAYFQS010000455.1:0-2769 GCA_964345245.1 uncultured Planctomycetaceae bacterium
GTGTCGTCGCCGGCGTGGGTGGCGGTGACGGTCAGGGGGGCGGCGATGTTGAGGGGGCGCTCACCGCCGTCACTGCTCAGAACACGATCGGCGTGCGGGCGGCGGAGATGCTGCCCGTCGACCTGATCCGTGAGCAGATTCACGCCGTCGCCGAGGACCTGCCCGTCGCCGCGGTGAAAACGGGCATGCTCGGGACCAGCGCGGTGATCGAGGTCGTGGCCGAGGCTCTCGCCCGGCATGGGTTCGAGAAGATCGTGGTGGACCCGGTGATGGTGGCCAAGAGCGGCGACCCGCTGATCGACGAGCCGGCGGTGCGGACGCTGGCCGAGCGGCTGCTGCCGCTGGCGTCGCTGGTCACGCCCAATCGACACGAGGCGTCGCGGCTGCTGGGGCTGAGCTTGCCCGTGACGGCAAGCGACGATGCGGCCGAGGCGGCCGAGGCGATCTGTCGGAAGTTCGGGCCGGCGGCCTGCGTGGTCAAGACCGCTCGCCGACAAGGCGACGCCGAGGCCCCCGCCGTCGTCGACGTTCTTTTCGACGGTCACGAAATCCACGAACTGCCCGGCCCGTGGCACGACACCGACCGCACCCACGGCTCCGGCTGCACCTTCAGCGCCGCCGCCTGCGGCGCCCTGGCCCGTGGCGAGTCTTTGCTGGAGGCGGCGGGCACGGCCAGGGCGTTCATCGACCGCGCCATCGCCGCCGCACCCGCCCTCGGCCGCGGCCATCCGCCGGTCAATCACCTGCTCGAACGGCACCGATCGTGATCGCGGACCCGACGCCCGCGCCCATCCGGTGACTAACGGTCAATCTTTCGGCCCTTGACCGTCGCTTCGATCACGCGTTCGTCAGCGGTCACGCGGATGCTCTGGCCCGGCTGGAGCACGAGGAACTCTCCCTCGTCCCACTCCCCGCTGAGCATCGAGCGGATCAGGGCGGGGTCGCCCGCGACGCGGTCGAAGCGCCAGCCCAGCCAGTCGGCGCACTTGCGGGTGTAGTCGATCTGGCGATGGGTCTCGCCCACGCCGAGGTCCACCCACGTCGCCCGGTCGTATTCGCGGAACCAGCTCTGCTCGGTTTCCATGAGGAACGCGGCGTTGTCTTCGCCGTATTTCTCCACATACTCGGCCTGCAGCTTGTGGTAGCGATCTTCGCCGGGCGGGGTGTGGTGCTTGTTCCAGCCGGGCGAGTACCAGTAGGTTCCGGGGTTCTCGCGGACGTACTCGGCGTAGCGCCGCTTGCTGCCAAGCAGCAGGGTGATGCAGTCGTGGGCGCGGGGCACGACGAGCCGGCTCTGGCGGGTGGTCACGCCCTCGACGCCCCGGCTGCACAAGCCGTAGCCGAGCACGATCGCATCGGGGGCGCTGCGATCTTCCATGCGGTGCACGGCAAGTTGCAGTTCCTCGCGAAGCCGGTCGGGTTCATTGTGCAGGCCCTGCTCCATCACTTCGATGTCGATCACCTGCGGGTGATGCTCGGCGAAGTGGCGGATTTCCTCTTCGAGCACGGCGCAGACAAGCACGGCGATGCGGGGCGGGTGGGTGGCGGCTGGTTCGGTCGGTCGTGATGAATCCATGGAGCGGTTCGGCACAAATTCAGGAAAAGACGACTTTTTGCCGAATTCGTCAACTAGCGGGTTGACGATCCGGTTGCTTATGGGACAATCTTACGCTTATCAGAGAGCGGGCGTTCCACAACTACGGGTGGTGCGTCCAAAGTTTTTGGCCCCAGGAAGATCACGTGGGGGCTCACGAAGGAGCTTGACTCAGATGAGTGATTTGCAGAACCTGACCGAAGCGATCAAGAAGGGCGACCGGAAGACGGCGGTGGAAGAAACGCGCAGCGCCATCGACGCCAAGACCGGCCCGCAGGAAATCCTCGACGCGCTCGTGACCGGCATGGACGATGTCGGCCAGCGCTTCAAGCGCAACGAGATTTTCGTGCCCGAGGTGCTGATCGCTTCGCGGGCGATGAAGGAGTCCATGGAACTGCTCGAGCCCCTGCTCGCCGAAGCGGGCGTCAAGCCCGCGTTCACCGCGATCATCGGCACCGTCCAGGGCGACCTGCACGACATCGGCAAGAACCTCGTGGCCATGATGTGGAAGGGCGCGAACTTCGGCGTGGTCGACCTCGGCACCAACGTCAGCCCCGAGCAGTTCGTCTCCGCGGTCAAGGAGCACGGGGCCAAGGTCGTCGGGCTCTCGGCTCTGCTGACCACCACCATGCCCTCCATGAAGAGCACCATCGAGGCCCTTCGGGCCTCGGGCATCGAGGGCGTGAAGGTCGTGATCGGCGGCGCGCCGATCACCCAGGAATTCGCCGAGGAAATCGGCGCCGACGGCTACGCCCCCGACGCGGCCTCCGCGGTCGACGTCGTCCGCGAGGTCGTCTGACCGGCTTGTCTGCACCGGTCTGGCGTTCAGCTTTGCCGCTGCCGTGATCGGTGTGACAACCTGAACCGCACCAACGGCTCGTGGGGTTGGCCCACGGGCCGTTTTCCCTGCTGACCCCGCCCGAGCCCCGGCGGGACCACCGTGTTGTGTGAGGGATCGCCATGACCGGTCGCGAGTTCATCCTGAGGGCGGTGAAGAACCAGGCAACCCCCCGCCCCGCCTGGCTTCCTTTCGTCGGCGTCCACGGGGCGCACCTGATCGATGTCACCGCCGCCGATTACCTCAAGTCCGCCGACCTGCTCGTCGACGGCCTGAGCGAGGCGAAGAAACGATACAAGCCCGACGCCCTGCCCGTCGCCTTCGATCTGCAGATCGA
>CAYFQS010000456.1:0-2759 GCA_964345245.1 uncultured Planctomycetaceae bacterium
AGCGGGCGCGGCGGGTCTGCGCCGACGGGCTCGCCGTGGTCGCGGACGAGACCCGGATCGATGTGCATTCTTCCACGCCTCAGCGTCTCAGCGGTTCAGCCGGCTCTGGCGAAATGTTGTGCGACGCGGCGGGACCGGGCCGATAAAACCAGCGGCGGTGCGTGGATTGACCGCCAGAGGGACGGACGGCGATGCCGGTGCTGCGCGATGTGCTTCGAGATCTGCCGGTGCGGCGGCTCGCCGGGGCTGACGATGTCCAGGTTACGGATGTGGACGACGATTCACGTCGGATCACGCCGGGGGGCTTGTTCATCGCTCGCGCCGGCCGGGACGCCGACGGACATCGCTACGTTGACAGCGCGGTGCGGCGCGGGGCCGTGGCCGTGCTCGCCGAGCGTGAGATCGACGCCCCGCCGGGCGTGACGGTGGCGGTCGCCGACCAGGCCGGTCCGCTCATGGCCGCCATCGCCGACCGCGTGCTCGGCCGGCCGCCGGCCGAGCTCCGTCTCGTCGGCATCACCGGGACCAACGGCAAGACGACCACCGCCTTCCTTGTGCGGCACCTGCTCGCCGCGGCCGGCGTTCGCTGCGGGCTGGTGGGTACGGTGGAGGTTGACGACGGCGAGTCCGTCCGGCCGGCCACCCTGACCACGCCGGGGCTGTTCGAGGTCCGCAAGCTGCTGCGAGCGATGGCCGACCACGGCTGCGGGGCGTGCGTGATGGAGGCGTCGAGCCACGCCCTTGACCAGGGCCGGCTGCTCGACCTCGACTTCGACGTTGCGGTGTTCACGAACCTGAGCGGCGAGCACATCGACTACCACGGTACACTGGAGCGCTACGCCGCGGCGAAAGCGCGTCTGTTCGAGTCGCTGTCGTCCGAGGCGGTCGCCATCGTGAACGGCGACGACGAGATGACCCGTCGCATGCTGCGGGACTGTCCGGCGAGGGCGCGGCGATGGACGACCGCCGATCCGCCGGCCGCCGATACCGACTGCCAGGGCGCGGTGACCGAAGCAGCGGCGACGGGGACGACCTGCCGACTCCTCGGCCCGTGGGGGAGCGTGGAGGTCAACGCACCGCTCATCGGGCGTCACAACGTGGCGAACCTGCTCGCCGCGGTGGCCGTGGGGCATGAACTCGGCGCCTCGCGGGCGGCGCTCGCCGAGGGCGCCGCCACCTGCCCGCCCGTACCCGGTCGGCTCGAACTCATCCAGCCGACCGGGCCCGACACGCTGCCGTTCACTGTGCTCGTCGATTACGCTCATACCGACGATGCCCTGCGGAACGTCATGGAGGCGCTGCGGCCGATTACGCGCGGCCGGCTGCGCGTGATGTTCGGCTGCGGCGGCGATCGCGACGCCACCAAGCGCCCGCGCATGGGGGCGGTCGCTTCCGAACTCGCCGACGACGCGGTCATCACGAGCGATAATCCCCGAACCGAAGACCCGAACGGGATCATTGATGACATCCTGACGGGCATCCCGGAGGCCGACCGGCAACGCGTGATCGTCGAACCCGACCGACGCCGGGCGATCGAGCGTATCATCGCCGACGCGGAGCCGAACGACGTCGTACTCCTCGCCGGCAAGGGCCACGAGAACTACCAGATTGTCGGCTCAGAGCGGCGCAGTTTCGATGATCGCATCGAGGCAAGGCGGACGATGGAGGCACTGATCGGCAAATCGCGGCCCCATGGGGCCCGCCTGAGACCATGAGTTTCTGGACCTACGACAATCTGCGTGAAGTGACCGCCGGTCGATGGCTCCAGCGTCCGATCGAAGACGCCGCGGCCCCGGAGATCGCCGGGCTGAGCACCGACACCCGCTCGCTCCGCCGGGGGCAGGTGTTCTGCGCCCTCCGCGGCGAGCGGTTCGACGCCCACGACTATCTGAACGAAGCGGCCGCCGCCGGCGCGGCCCTGCTCATCGTCGACCGGGAAGACGTCGTCGAGACCCTCGACGCCCCCGATACGCCGGTCCTGCTCGTGGGCAATTGCATCAAGGCCCTCGCGCGACTCGCCGCGGCCTATCGGCGGACCCTCAACGCCCGGGTCATCGCGATCACCGGCTCGGCGGGCAAGACCACGGCCAAGGTCATGCTCCAGGCCGTGCTCGGCCCGCATTTCGCCGGGTCCGCGAGTCCGAAAAGCTTCAACAACCACATCGGGGTGCCGCTTACGCTGCTCAACGTGAATCCCGGCGACGCCTACGTCGTGGTCGAGGTCGGCACCAACGCCCCGGGTGAGATCGCCGCCCTGTCCCGCATCGTCGCCCCGGACATCGCGATCATCACGCACGTCGGGGCGGCCCATCTCGAAGGGCTTCAGGACGTGGAATCGGTCGCCCGCGAGAAGGCCGCACTCTTGACGCATCTTCGGGACGGCGGGCTGGCCATCGTCAACGGCGATCTCGACGTGCTCAAGGCGTACCTCAAGGTCGTGGAGCACGTGATTACCTTCGGCCGGTCGACGGAGTGCGATCTTCGGCTGACCGGTTACGACTGGCGGGACGATCGCGCGGCGATCGAAGTCAACGGCCGGGCGCGATTCGAACTGCCCCTGCTCGGCGTGCACAATGCGATCAACGCCCTCGCCGCCGTCGCCGTCGGCCGGCACATGAAGCTCACCGATGAGCAGATCGACGCCGGCCTGCGAACTGTACAGCCGCCGGAAATGCGGCTCGGCATCGAGCGTTACGGCAGCGACCACGAGGCGGTGGTCGTGATCAACGACGCCTACAACGCGAATCCCGACTCGATGG
>CAYFQS010000457.1:0-2749 GCA_964345245.1 uncultured Planctomycetaceae bacterium
TCGGTGAAGCGGTAGCCGCCGGGGCCGTAGACCATGAGGTTGGTCTGGTAGCCGATGGGCGTGAGGAAGCTCGCCGACGCCGCGACCATGATCGCGATGACGAACGGCATCGGGCTGACCTCCAGGTCGCTCGCCGTGGCCAGCGCGATGGGGAACACGAGTACGGCGGCGGCGTTGTTGGTCATCAGTTCGGTAAACACGACGGTGATGACGATCACCGCGGCCAGCGCCGCCATCGGGTTCGCTCCCGCCATCGAGACCAGGGACGCGGCGGTGGTCTCGGCCAGCCCGGAGGCCTGCATGGCCCGGCCGATCCCGAACGCCGCGGCGATCACCAGCAGCACCGACCAGTCGACGCTCCGCCTCGCCGACGACGCGGTCACGCAACGGGTGATGATCATGAGCCCGGCGGCGAGCATGGCGGCGGTCATCATCGGCAACAGCCCGCCCGCCACCGCGGCCACCATCGCCACGAGGATCAGCACCGCGGTCAGCGCCTTCTCGTGTCGCGGCGGGGTCGAATCCTCCACCTTGCTGACGAGGAAAAAATCCCGACGATTCCGCTGCTGCTCGATGAACGACGGGCGCGTCTCCAGCAGCAGCGTATCACCCGGCCGCAGGACGATGTCGCCGATCTTCTTGCGAACCCGCTCGCCGTTGCGGGCCACCGCGATCACCGCCGCCTGGTAGTGCGAGCGGAACCGTCCTTCCCGAATGCTCCGGCCGACCAGCGGGCAGGTGTCCGAGACCACCGCCTCGATCAGGCAGCGATGCGTGCGGGGCGTGTCGAGGCGGAAGACCTGCTCCGTCGCCGCCCGCAATCCGCGGATTCGCCGCAGGTCCACCACCGACTCGACGATCCCGACGAACACAAGCCGATCGTCGCCGTGCAGCGTCTCGGTCGGCGAGACCGCGGAAATGATCCGCTCGCCCCGTTCGATTTCCATCAGGTACAGCCCCGGCAGATGGCGAAGCCCGGCCTGCTCGATCGTGCGCCCCACCAGCGGACCGTCCGGCTCGACCACCATCTCCGCCGTGTACTGCCGCGGGTCGTCGGCGAGACTGATCGGCGGCTTCCGCTCGGGCAGCAACCAGCGCCCCACGGTGAGCAGGTAAACCAGCCCCGCCGCGGCGCAGGGCACGCCGATCCACGCGATCTCGAACAGCCCGAGCGATTCGCGGCCGGCCTCGGTGATCCACAGACCGTTGACCACCAGATTCGTGCTCGTGCCGATCAGCGTGCACAGTCCCCCGAGGATCGCGGCGAAGCTCAACGGCATCATCAGCTTCGAGACGCTGAAGCGGCAACGCCTCGCCCAGTCGGCCACGGTGGGAATGAACATCGCCACCACCGGCGTGTTGTTGAGCAGGGCGCTCATCGCGGTGACGGGGGCGGCGAGGCGAAGCCCGGCCGTGGTCAGCGACCGCGGCCGGCCCAGCAGCCGCTGGGCGATCAAGCCCATCCCCCCGGTCTCCCTCATGCCCGCGGCCACGACGAACAGCACGCCCACCGTGACCAGCCCGGGATTCCCCAGCCCCGCCAGCGCTTCGGCCGGCGTCACCACCCCGACCGCCAACAGCAGCGTTAATCCGCCGAGCAGGATCACGTCCGCCGCGTATCGGCTGAATACCAGCAGCCCGACGACCGCGGCCACCACCGCCAACGTGATGTATGCTTCGAAAGTCACGATAATCGAAGACGGGCCATTCGCTCTGATAACGTTATCGGCGACCGGGATCGGGCAATCCACCAAACCGGCCCCGCCCGGTCCAACCCGCCGGGCGATCGGCTAGGATAGACCATGATGAACAATCCGGACACGAAGCTGCTGACCGGTGAAGAGGAATTCGGCGACCTCGCAGACCGCATGGTGCGCTACCAGCTCGAACAGCGCGGCATCCGCGACGAGCGGGTGCTCAGCGCCATGCGGCAGGTTCCCCGCCACATCTTCGTCAACCCGTCCCAACAAGGCGCGGCCTACGACGACGGACCGCTGCCCACGCTCCACGGTCAGACGATCAGCCAGCCGTACATGGTCGCCATCATGACCGAGGCCCTCAACGTGCGCGAGGATCACAAGGTTCTGGAAGTCGGCACCGGCAGTGGGTACCAGACGATGATCCTCGCCATGCTCGCCGACCGCGTGGTCACCGTCGAACGCGACGAGGACCTCGCCGCCCAGGCAAGGCAGGCCCTGGAAAAGCTCGAGATCAACAACGTCGAAGTGCACACGGGCGACGGAACGCTCGGTTGGGCGGACGAGGCGCCCTACCACCGCGGGCTCGTCACCGCCGGAGCGCCGCAGATCCCCCAGGCCCTGAAGGACCAGACCGCCGACGGCGGACGGATCGTCATCCCTGTGGGCGACCGGGCGTCGCAGTACCTGCTCGTGGCCGACCGGCGGGGGGAGGAGTTCGTCGAATCCCGCGGCCTGAGCTGCCGCTTCGTCCCGCTCGTCGGCGAGCAGGGCTGGTGACAGTCCGAACGATCTGCGCGATACGCCCGCGCGACCGGGCCAGACCTTGGCCGACATTTCATGCACGAAAAACACCCAGCCACGCAGATCCCGAAGCGGCTTAGCCGCAGAGCCGCAGAGGCGTTGCGAACGCGTATCCGGAGAGCAGCCGGTGAGGTAGGGTGGTGCTGAGCGAGTCCGCGACCGATGCCCACCACGCAGAGCCGAGAGACTTCAGAACACTTCGCCGTTCCCGCTCCGCGGCATGATGAACACGCCGCGTTCGTGTCGCG
>CAYFQS010000458.1:0-2741 GCA_964345245.1 uncultured Planctomycetaceae bacterium
GCACCTGCTGCTGAAAGTGAAATCTCCCGAGTATGTTCTACCCTCGATCGGCCGATCCGGCAAGAGATCGCCGCAATATCGCCGCAATATCCTCGTATTTTTACGAGATTCAGCGAGATTGGGCGAGATCATACGAGAGGACGAAGGAAAGATGGACGATTGCAAGGTTCTGTAATGTATAGGTTTATGAACAAAAAACACCACCAGCGCCCGTAGCTCAACCGGACAGAGCAGCGGTCTTCTAAACCGCAGGTTGGAGGTTCGAGTCCTCCCGGGCGTGATTCACGAGCGGAGTTGAGCGGCTCCGCATTCACCACCCAAACGCCCGGCCGCTGGCTGAACGCGGGGCTGTTCCGTTTTCGAAGGAGAGCGTTTTGACATCACAGGTAAAGCGTCGGCCGAACGTGATTCTGGCGATGTGCGACGATCTCGGCTGGGGTGACGTCGGGTTCAACGGCGCAGAGCACATCCGCACACCGCACCTGGATGAGCTCGCCTCCGAGGCAGTGCGGTTTACGCGGTTCTACGCCGGCGGGCCGGTCTGCTCACCGACGCGGGGGACCTGCCTCACGGGGCGACACTACATCCGCTACGGGGTGAACCACGCCAATCGAGGTCGGTTGCCCGTGCAGGAGATCAGCCTCGCGGGCCTCTGTCGTGAGGCCGGATACGCCACCGGCCACTTCGGCAAATGGCACCTCGGCACACTCACGGTTGACGAGCCGGACTCCAATCGCGGCGGGCCGGAGCATCCGCTGGAGTATTCGCCCCCGTGGCTGCACGGGTTCGAGACGTGCTTCTCGACCGAGGCGAAAGTGCCCACGTGGGACCCGATGCTCGCTCCCGACGAGACGGGCCCGCGCGGCCCCAAGTGGGGCACGCCCGGCGAGCCGTTCGGCACGCATTACTGGGACGAGCGCGGCCGGAAGGTGCGGGAGAACCTCGACGGCTGCGATTCGGCGAGAATCATGGACCGGGCCGAGGCGTTCATTCGCGAGGCGAGCGGGCGCGATCAGCCGTTTCTGGCGGTGATCTGGTTCCACGCCCCGCACACGCCGGTGGTGGCCGGCCCGCAGTGGCGAGCGATGTATCCCGACGCCAGCGAGCAGGAGCAGCACTACTTCGGGTGCGTCAGTGCGATGGACGCCCAGATGGGTCGGCTGGCGGGGTTGCTGGACGAGCTCGGGCAGGCCGACGACACGCTGCTGTGGTTCTGTTCGGACAATGGTCCGGAGGGCGTCGAGGACCTCTCGCGCAATGGTCGATCGCAGGGGCGCACGGGCGGACTTCGGGGCCGAAAGCGGAGTCTTTACGACGGCGGGGTGGGCGTGCCCGGGTTGCTGCGCTACCCGGCGAAGCTCACCGGCGGGAAGACCGTGACCAGCCCCTGCAGCACGCTGGATATGCTGCCCACGATCTGCGGATTGATCGGCGAGGCGGTTCCGGATGATCGGCCGATCGACGGAACGGACATTTGGCCGATCGTGAGCGGCCAATCGGCCGAGCGGGACAAGGCGATTCCCTACCGCTTCCTGGAGCGGGAGGAGCAGATGTTCGGCGCGCCGACCTTTGCGTGGATGCAAGGCCGATGGAAATTCCTGACCAATCTGGACGCCCCCGGCGAGCACGATCAGCTTTATGACATGGAATCCGACCGCGGCGAGACAACCAATGTGCTGGGTGAGCACCTCGAACTGGGCCAGCGGTTCCGCGCGGAGCTGGCGGAATTCGTCGAGTCCTGCCGGCGCTCCCACGCGGGGGCGGACTACGACGAACCGGTCGACATGATCACGCCGTTCCAGGAGCCCGGCGGGTGGGCGGTCGGCAGGCCCTGAGCGGGCTACACGCCGGTGACGTTCTCGAAAATCGCGTTGGAGATGTCCTCGGACACGATCGGCCGACGGGCGTCGTCGCCCAGCAGGCGGATGTCCACATCCCGCATGGTCAGCCCGTCGACGTGGCGGACGAAGAACCCGTAGCTGGGCAGGTGCTTGCCCTTCTTGTTCCCGAGCATGTTCATCTCCGGATAGGCGCCGCTGTTCTCGGGCACCTCATCGAGGACGGCGTCGGCCTCCACCCCGCCGCGATGTTCGATGCGGACGTTCTCGACGTGCACGCGGCGGACCGGGTGGCCCGGATAGCCGGTGATGGAGCAGGAAAACGGCCCGGCCTGGCGGGCGGTGACGTTGCGGATGGTGATGTCTTCGAGGCAGCCGTGGTCGGGGTTGTCGTCCGGCAGGCGGCGGTCCCAGCGGTCGCCGAGTTTGATGAAGATCGGCGCGAAGACCCGCTCGACGATCAGTCCGTCGATGTGGATGGCCCGCATCGTCCCGCCGTCGGTGCATTCCAGGGCGCAGCCGGTGATGACGGGTCGGCCCTCGGGGAAGCCGGGCATTGGCTCGGGGTGGCGTGAGGGGCTGATGACGCAGTTGGAGATCGTGATGTTCTCGAAGCCGGCGATGCTCTCGGTGCCGAACTTGATGCCATGACAGTTGGAGCGGAGGCGGCAGTTGGTGACGGTAATGTTGCGGCAGGGGTATGGCCCGGTGTTTTTGAAGACCAGTGCGTCGTCTCGGCTGTCGATATCGCAATCGCTGATGCGCACCTCGCAGCTGCCGTCGATGTCCAGCCCGTCGTTTGTGCGGCGGTTGTGGTTCCACACGCGAATGCCGGAAATGTGGACCTCTTCGCAGCGGAAGTACTGCTGCATCCACGTTCCGGAATGCTTGAGCTGAACGTCG
>CAYFQS010000459.1:0-2738 GCA_964345245.1 uncultured Planctomycetaceae bacterium
GATGTGGAAGTGCACGTGCATGACCACCTGCCCGGCGACCTTGCCGTTGTTCTGCAGCAGGTTCCAGCCGGCGCAGCCGGTCGCCTGCTGGACGGCGGCACCGATGCGTTTGGCCGCCATCCCGATGGAGGGCAGGGCGTCGTTCGACACCTCGTCGAGCGTCACCGCGTGTTGCTTGGGGATGATCAGCGTGTGGCCCTCGCTCAGCGGGCCGATGTCGAGAAATGACAGCACGTGCTCGTCTTCGTAGACCTTGTGACACGGGATTTCGCCCGCGATGATCTTGCAGAAGATGCAGTCGGGATCTTTGCGCTGATTGGCCATGACGAAACTCCCTTTGACAAGACGTCCTGCTCGGGCTCACACCATATTCTCGAAATCGATGGTCAGGTCTTCGTTGATCTCGTAACCGAACCGTTCGATGCAGGCCTCCGCGGACAGGAACGCGTCGCCGCGTTGGTCGAGCTTCTTCTGAAGCTCTTCATCCATCCGTCCGCGGAGTTCGGACATCGCGGGATCGTCCACGCGGTTATCCAACTGGAACGGATCGGCTTCGTTGTCATAGAGCAACCAGGGGCCGTTGAGATCGCGCGTGTAAGTGTAGCGCTCGGTGCGCAGGCCGCGGAACTCGCGGCCGCCGTGTTGCCGCCGATTCCACTGGCCGAATGGCGCGGGGCACTCGATGAGCGCGGCCCCGCCGTTCGGGGCCTCGGCCTCGCCACGCAGGAACGGCGTGAAGTCGGCGCCTTCCACCGGGGCCGGCACGTCCAGGCCGGCCAGGCCGAGTAAGGTCGGCATCAGGTCGACCGAGTTAATCGGATTCGCCACCGCCCGGCCGGGCCTGCCGAACATCGCCGGATACCGCAGCAGCATGGGCACGAGAATCGATTCGTCCCACGGCCGCTGCTTCTTCCACTGCCCACGGCTGCCCATCATGTCGCCGTGATCGGAGGTGAATAAGAACGCCGTCTCGTCCTCAATTCCGCATTCGCCGATGGTCTTCAGTAACTCGCCCACGCAATCGTCCAAGGCGGTGACGTGGGCGTAATAGCCGGCGAGATTCACGGCGACCTTCGGCTGGCTTTCCGGTACGTTGGGGCGGAGTGTGAGTGATTGCGGATCGTACAGGTCCCGGTACGCCTGCGGGGCGGTGAGATACGGCGCGTGCGGCGGGCCCCAGGACAGGAACAGGGCGAACGGCTGATCGCCGCCCGCGTGATCCTCGATGTAGCGCTGGGCGTCGCGGGTCTGGGCGATCGCGTCGTAGCCGTCCCACAACTTCGGCATCGGGTCGTCGTGGTCGTAATAGTACGACTTGTTGTAGCTGTGCGTGCAGTTCCAGGCCTTCCAGTAATCGAAGCCCTGCCGCCGTTCGGGCGGGACGAAGCTGCTGCGATCCGGGCCGTCGAGATGCCACTTGCCGATCCAGCCCGTGTTGTATCCGCCCTGCTTGAGCACCTTGCCGAGGGACACCGCGTGCGGGTCGAGCTGAATGTCGTTGAGGAACAGACCGTGGGTGAGCGGATACTGGCCGGTCAACAGCGTCGCCCGCCAGGGCGTGCTGACCGGGCAGCCGGCCACCGCGGTGGTGAAGATAAGCGACTGGGTGGCGAGTGAATCGAGCGTCGGCGTTTGGACATCGGAATTCCCCGCGTAGCCCGTTGCCTGGGCCCGCATCTGGTCGGCGAAAACGAAGACGATGTTCGGTCGCTTGCCCATTTCCGCGAGCATAGCGATGGGCGGTTCGGTGTAAAGGCAAAGCGGCCGAGGCGCGGCGGCTCAGAACCCCACGGTGAATGCGAGCCGCAAGTACGGCTCGTCGGAAATCTCCCGGACTTCGTCGGTGTCCCGCACGTCCCAGCCGCGCTCGAACTCCTGATCGAAGGCGTAGCCGCCGGCGGCGATGAAGTGCCCGAGATCGCCGACCTCGACGCGCACCCCGCCTTCCGCCCGCCACTGTGAGAACAGCAGACGCTCGTTGTCGTCCATCCCCTCGACCGCGTAGGCCTGCTGCCGACGGTCGATCTGGGCGAACAGATGCCAGTTCTCGACGACCTCGAAATCAACCTTGGCGTCGAGGTAATACGGCAGGGACCAGCCGACCTTGATCCGCCACTTCTCGGCCGGTCGCCAGTCCACCGCCGACCTCGGCACGCCGAGCGTCACGGCGAAGTTCGCGTCCGGCTGATAACGGTAGAAGAACCCGGGCAGCGGCACGTCGGAGAAGATCGTCCGGTTGCCGTTGTAGTCAAGGGCGAACACGAGCTGCTGCTCGGCGTCCATGGTGTGCACCGCCGTGATCCGGCCGAGAGCGTACCATGCGTTGCCGTTGCTGAACTCGTGATCGCCGGCATAGCCCGCCCCGCCGGTCACGCCGATCTTCCACCGGTCGTTGTATACGTGGCCGACTGTGGCCGCGACCGACATGTCAGTCAGCGTGTCGGGGAACACCGGATCGTCGGTGTGGATGCGAAGCTGCTGGAACCGTAACCCGGCGGCGACGGTTTCCATGGTCGTCTTGTCGTAGCGCCACCGGGCCGACGCGTTGTACTGCGACAGTCGCAGATCGAAGGCGGTGCCTTCCGATTCGCCCTCGGTCTGCCCGAGCGCGGCGCCGGTGACTTCGAAGTTGGTTGCCGTGGTCCACGGCCGGCTGAGCAGAGACGCCGCGGTCTGGCCGACGGCGATATTCCCCGCCGCGAGGACAGCGCTGAAGGCAACCGCGATAACGATCAAGG
>CAYFQS010000460.1:0-2726 GCA_964345245.1 uncultured Planctomycetaceae bacterium
GCGATCGCCGCAAACCGCGTTGAGGACAACGCGGCTCCGACGAGGCAACTCGCGCCGTACGTATCGCGGCGCGCCTGATCCGAGCCGCCCTGTCCCCAGGGCGGAATTCCGCGTTGAGGACAACGCGGCTCGAATGCGGAACTCAGCGTTGAGGACAACGCGGCTTGAGCGGGGTCACGCGGCCTGGGTCTGGGATTCGAGCAGTTGCACGCCGGGGGCCTCGGCGAGGCGGCTGGGCATGCCTTCCCCCATGCGGATCACGACTCGCCGATTCTTGTCCCAGACAATCCGCAGGGGCCCGCGGAGGGTTCGCCCGAAGCGGAACTTGTCCGTCCCGACCCGCAGCATGGTCGCGGGGTGAATGGCCTTGATCACCTTGAGGTCGACGCGGCGAATGGCCTCGTACCGCTCCCGCAAGGCCTGGGCCTTGGAATCGATCTCGCTCTGTCGCTCGGCGATACCGTTGCGTTCGCAGAGCAACTCGGTCACCCGCTCGCGCTCCTCGGCCGAGGGACGGATGCTGCTCTGAATGCGGGCGAGCTCTTCGTCCATGCGCCCGAGCTCGCCGGCGATCTCCGACCGGCGAACATCGATGCGGTCAAGCAGACCTTCGAATTGCGGCACGCGGCCGAGTACGAGTTCGGTGGGCGTTTCGCCCGCGGCGCCGAGTTGGCCGAGCACGACCTGCCTGACCACGACCGCGGTTCCACCGATCAGGGCCCCGCGTTCCACGACCAGCCGGCCTCCCACGATCAGCTCCGACTGGATGATCTCGCGGTCGACTTCGAGGTCGCCCTTGATCTGGCCGCTCACGCTGTCGAGATACCGCGCCCGCATCGTGCCGCCGACGGTGAGTTTGCCCTGCTCGCGGGCGGCAATGCCTCCGCCGGCGTTGAGGTCGCCGCCGGCCTCGAGAATCCCGGCTTCGATGAGTCCTTCCACTTCGACGTGGCCCGAGGCGGCGACGACGAAGCGATCCTTGACCCCGCCCCGCACGTACACGTCGCCGTCGAAGCGGATGTGGCCGGTACTGAAATCGACCGGGCCGGGGATTTGCAGGGCCTGGTGGACGCTCAGGCGCTGACGCTCGAAGCGCACCACGCCGTCGAGCATGGCCACGCACTTGCCGTCGGGCTGGATCGAGATGCTTTCGGTGTCGACCGTGACCGGGCAGGGCTTGCCGGCCCGGGCGGCCATGACCTTGCCCTTCAGGTTCACGCCGTCTTCGCCGCTGGTGGGCTCGACGATCCGGGCGATGGTCTCGCCGGACTCGACGGTCATGAAGCGGGCCTGGCTGTAATGGTCGACCCGGCCCGATTCGTCGGAGGTCGGCCCGTCGGCTTCGCGGTTCGGATCGAACCGCTCGGCCCACTCGAGAAACCCATCTTCGCCGTGCACCGCCGGCCGGCCTCGCAGCTCGATGCGAACGGGGTCGTCGTCGGTCCCGGCGACCGCAGCGATCGCGTCGGCGAGCCGCTGGACGGCCTCCTGGTCCGGCCGCAGCCCCCGGCCACGCAGGGCGGCGAGGCAGGCGGTGTCCACCCCGGCTTCAGCCACCAGGGTTTGCGGCACCTCCAGCGTCGCCGTCATCGCGTCGGACGTCACGTCGACCGTGATCTGGTCGCTGGTGTCGCTGAGGGCCATGGGAACCTCCCGCCGATCGGCGCGGGTTCCGGATTAACCGGCTTGCGCCAACGTTTCTTCTATTCGGCTACTGAGCGTGTCCGGCGTGAATGGCTTGACGAGGTAATTGTTCACCCCCGCCTTGATCGCCTCGATCACACGCGCCTTCTCCGCCTCCGTGGTGACCATGATCACCCTCGCTTCGCTGTTGGTCTGCCGGAAGCTCTTCAGGAACGTCAGCCCGTCCATGTTGGGCATGTTCCAGTCGAGGAGGATCAGGTCGGGCGGGTCGGCCTTGGCCTTGCTCAGCGCGTCCATCCCGTCGTTCGCCTCGGTCACCTCGGTGTGCCCGAGCTTGGCGAGAACGCTCTTCTGGATGTTGCGCATCGTTCGTGAATCGTCTACAAGCATGATCTTCATCTTGCGCTCCTTTTCATCAGCTCGCCGCGGGAACTTCCGCCGGCTGCGCCGGGTCGGCGCCTTCCGACGTCGTGGGCTGCATGGTGACTTCCACCACGAATGCGCCGCACTCACACTCGAAGGGAATCTCGACCAGCGCTCGGCCCTTCTGCTGGAACACCTTGTGACCGTCGCCGACCACCACCGACGGACAACTGATCGAGATCGACCGGTCGACGAGTTCAGCCTTGGCGTTGCCGGTGACCATGTTGGCCATCTCGCCGATCGCGTCGGCGAAGTCCTGGTCGTCCGAGCTGACCGGCTCACCGACCAGCAGCGCCACCAGCGACTCGGCGGTCTCCACCGGGAAGCTGAGCACGACCGCCCCGGCCACGTCGCCGGAGAGGCCGATGATCGCCGAGACGTCGAATCTCGGATCGCCCGGCTGCTTCAGCCGCGGCTTGCCCACCTGCACGTGCAACTGGATCATCGTGCCGAACACGTTCTCCACAGCCCCGACGAATGCTGCAATATCTTTGCCATCCATGAAACGGTTCCCTTATTCAGCGAGTGCATCACGCGGCCTGCCGGGTCGAGACCTCCACTGACCTCGCCAGCGCAGCCACATCGAGAATCAAGCTCACGCCCCCGTCTTCGCGAACGGTGGCCCCGCTGATGGCCCCGTCGCGGTCCAACATGGAATC
>CAYFQS010000461.1:0-2726 GCA_964345245.1 uncultured Planctomycetaceae bacterium
GCCGTCCGACGGCAGCCGCCCGACATTCGTCGCCGCCGCCGTCGGCGTGCCCGCCCACCTCGCCTTCGAAGGCAACGATTATCTCGCCATCGAGCAGATGCACTACGAGGAAGCCGGGGCGATTGAAGATGTGTCCGTGCTTCTCTGGTTCCGGACCCGCGACGACACCGCCGGCGTGGTCGATTTCGATCGCAGCGAGACGTGGAGTCTCGGGATCGCGTTTCACAGGGGCGACCGGAACGCCGGCCGCCTCTCGTGGGACACCACGGCGGAGACGAGCAAGACCCACGACATGCTCAGCCCCGGCTCCGTGGCCGACGACGCCTGGCGCCAGGCCGTGGTGAGCTACGACGCCTCGCGCGGACGCAAGCGTATCTATGTCGACGGCGTGCTTGTGGCCGAGCAGTACGCCTATCCCGCGCGAACGCGGCTCGGTTCCGGGGCCACGCGCTACGGCTTCGTGGGCGACGGCTCGGAGGCCGGCGGTTTTAACGCCGGCCGCAACAATCGCTACTTCGTCGGCGACATCGCCGAACTCGCCATCTGGCATCGCGCCCTGAGCGGCGGCGAAGTCCGCAGTCACTACCGCATGCGCAGCCGCTCGTTGCCGTGAACCGCTGCAGTATACGACTGGGGGAGCGCCGACCGGGAATGTTCATCCGGCTGCGGGCGAATATGATGTAAAGATGAAGCCGCGACAACTCCAGAACCTGGGTGTACCCGGCCCGCTGACGAAACTGGCGGTGAGGATGATCGCCCCGGCGATCGACGCCGGGCTCGACAAGCACGATCTGCCGGACCGCATCCGGCAGGTCGCCGAATCGCCCGCCGACCACGTGGGCGATCCGTACTTCGGTGATCTTGCCGCGGAGATCATGCGGTTCAACGAATCGAAGAAGCGGGGCGGCGACGCCTGTCACTATCGCTTCACACCGCGGGAAGCCCCCGCGCCTTACCGGCAGTTCGGAGAGGACCTCGATCCCGCCTCCGTGGCCCAGATGGAGCACGCCTGTGAGTTGCCCGTGGCGGTGCGGGCGGCCCTGATGCCCGACGCCCACGTCGGTTACGGCCTGCCCATCGGCGGCGTGCTCGCCACCGAGGGCGCGGTGATCCCCTACGCCGTGGGCGTGGACATCGCCTGCCGCATGAAGCTCACCGTGCTCGACCTGCCTCCGAAGCTGCTCGAAAGCGAGGACGGGCGACTGGCCAAAGCGATCGAGACGCAGACGCAGTTCGGCGTCGGGGCTGAATTCCCCAAACGCCAGCGCCGCCAGCACGCGGTCATGGACGAAGACTGGGCGATCACCGGCGTGACGAAGCATGTGCGGGAGAAGGCGGCGAAGCAGCTCGGCACCTCGGGGTCGGGGAACCACTTCGTTGAGTTCGGCGTGTTGGAGGTCGATGCCGACCATGCCGGGACGCTCGGCCTGACCGAGGCGGGCGAGTACCTCGCTCTGCTCTCCCACTCCGGCAGCCGCGGGGCGGGGGCGTCAGTGGCCTCGCATTACTCCAATCTCGCCATGCGAACCCACGAAGAACTGCCGAAGGAACTCAAACATCTCGCCTGGCTCGATCTCGACAGTGAGGACGGGCAGGAGTACTGGGCGGCGATGGAACTGATGGGCCGCTACGCCGCGGCGAATCACGAACTGATCCACCGTCACGTCGCCCGGCACCTCAGCGCCGAAGTCCTCGCCGACGTGGAGAACCACCACAACTTCGCCTGGAAGGAAACGCACACGACCCCGGACGGTGCGGAGAAGCAGGTCATCGTTCACCGCAAGGGGGCGACACCGGCGGGCGAGGGGGTGCTCGGCATCATTCCCGGATCGATGGCGAGTCCGTGCTATGTCGTGCGTGGTCGAGGCGAGGCGGAATCGCTCCGCTCGGCAGCTCATGGGGCCGGCCGGGTGATGAGCCGGCGACAGGCCAAGGCCCACTTCCACTGGGGCGAGGTCAACCACTACCTCCAACAGCAGGGCGTCAAGCTGCTGTCGGCCGGGTTGGACGAGGTCCCCTTCGTCTACAAGGACATCGACGACGTGATGGCCCAGCAGCGCGGGCTGGTCGATACGGTGGCGAAGTTCACTCCCCGTCTGGTGAAGATGGCGCCCGGCGGCCGGGCCGAGGACTGACTCCGCGATGAAGGCCGTGGTCTTCCGGAATCACGGGTCCGTCCCGGGAGCGACACGGGCGAGGCGCCCCGACGCCCTGGAACTCCGTGCTCATGGCGCAGGTGCCTTGCCGCTTCTCCATATCCATCTTCGCGCGCAAAAAAGACGGCAGGAGAACCGAGCTCTCCTGCCGTCCAGTATGCTGCCATCGGCGGGTCAGGGGTCACGGTGATAGAACGAGGGCAGCTACGTACGGTTTGTGCACATGTCGGGCGTCACCGGTTGTAGTATCGGCATAGTCTCTATCCGAACTTGCGAGTTCGTGGGAGATTGATAAGTGTTTTCCGGTATCGAGAGTGCCGGAATAGGGATTCTCCTGTGCACAGCGGTCAATTCTCCCGCGTGTCTGGATGTAAACGGCTCTTGGCAAATGCATTAAGCCGGATCAGGCCCCGTTCTGACCGCCACCTTTGTTCCCGCCGCCACCGCGGCCGCGCCGGCGACGTCGACGGCGTCCCCGCCGTTTCTTCCCGCTGCCGCCGCTCTTGTCCGATTCATTGCTCGCCTGCGACTGATCTGACTGGGCGTCCCCGCCGCCGTCGCCGCCGGACG
>CAYFQS010000462.1:0-2715 GCA_964345245.1 uncultured Planctomycetaceae bacterium
ACCTCCACGTGCAGCGCGAGGGGCGGACGATGGCCCTGGTCGGCGCGATCGCGCCGAAGGGCCGGGCGCTGCCGCTGCCGAGCCGACTGCTTGTGCACCACGCCCGGGCGACACTCGGGCCGGCGAAGGCGGTCGGCGACCGGCCCGCGGTCGGCTTCGATGTGAAGCAGCTCGATCAGATCAGCTACGACGAGCGGGTCTACCAACGCTTCGAGTTCGTCGCCATCGCCCCGCCGCCGGAAGGCCTGAGTTACCAGTGGGACTTCGGCGACGGGGCGACGGCCGAGGGGCGGCGGGTGCGGCACGTGTTCGTGGACGGCGAGGCGCTGCCGCGGGTGGAACTGCGGCTGATGCGCGGGGCACGGATGGTGGGCCGGGCGGCGAGCGGCGTGCGGCCGGTCACGCTCGACGGTTACCACGGCATCGACCATGCCGAACTCGTGGCCGACTATGCCCGGACCGCGGCGGCAGTCACGTGGACCCGAACCGCGGGACCGCAACGGGTCAGGGCCCTGTACGATCTCGCGGCCACGACGGAGCGGCCTCGGCTCATGGCTCCGCTGGCCGAGGTGTTCCTGGCGCACTGGCCGGGCGAGCGCGGCGAGACGGTCGACGCGATGCGATACACGCTGGCGTCCTACCTGGCCGACGAAGACGCGGAGCGGGCGGCGGCGCTGTTCGGCCAACTCGCCCGCACCGCCTCGGACGCCTGGCTCGCCGCTCGGGCCGCGGCCGAGCAGGCCGACCTGCTCATCTTCCAGCTCGATCGCCCGGACGAAGCGGAGCAGCGACTGCGCGTGCACATGCGCGGCCGGTCGCCCCGCGAACTCGCCCTGCTCAAGGCCCGGCGCGGCGACATCGCCCGCAGGCAGGGCAACCTCGAACAGGCGAGAGAAACTTACGAACAAGCCCGCGACATTCGGCGGCGGGAGCTAGCCGCGCGGCAGGCCGCGGTGCTCGAACGCGCTCACCGCGAGACGGCGCTGGCGTACCTTAAGCAGCAGCGCTACCCCGCGCTGCGGGACGTGCTGTTTCAGTGGGAGGCGGACTTTCCCATGGCGAAGCTCGGCGGGGACCTGCCGCTGATCACCGCCCGCTATTACCAGGCGATCGGGGACCACGCCCGGGCCGCCACGGAACTGCAGGCCCTGCTGGGGCTGAACCCGCTGCACCCGAGCCGGCCGGAGATCGCCTATCGCCTCGGCCTGTCCCTCGCTCAGCTCGGCCGGGACCGCGAGGCGAGGCAGTGGCTCGACGACCTGGTCGAGAAGTATCCGAAGAGCCCCTTCGCGGATGACGCGAGGAGGAGGTTGCGATGATGCGGAAGCGCGGAAGCCGCGAAGGCACAGAGGCACGAAGGCACGGAGGGGCGGAAGGATCGGCTCGCCGGTCTGGGAACGCCCGCCTGGAGCATCCGGCCGGCCCCGCGCGACACAACCGGACCGACCGCGTCCCGCCTGGTCCCTCCGCCTCCGACGTTCGTGCCTGCGTGCCTGTGTGCCTGCGTGCCCTGGCGCTGCTTATCCTGCTCACCGCCGCCGGTTCAACGCCCGCCGGGACGTATCACACGCCGGCGGACCCGGAGATGTCCGGCGGGATCGCCGGGATGGTCGAGCCGGCGGAGGGGCTGCAGACGGTGATCGCCTTCGAACCGTTCGAGATCAAGGCGTACCAGGCGAAGGTGAACCCGGACACCGGACGATTCACGTTTCGCGGGCTTCCGCCGGGCGAGTACGACCTGCTGATCAAGACGGTGGGCGAGGTCTACGAAGGGCTGACGGTCGAGATCGAGCCGGATCGCAAGCTCACCGACGAACAGCGCCGGCAGCTCGTCGACGAGATCAACACGCAGTTTGCCGAGACCGAGGACTACTTCAACGTCAAGCGGATCGTGCGGATCGCACGGGCCGGCGACCGCGCGCGGATGTTCGTGATCCAGACGCGGACGAAGAAGGTCGTCGACCCCGGCGGGCGGGTGATCCGCGCCCACATTCGGCGGTTCGATTTCGTGGACCTTCTCAAGACGCGCGACGTGTGGCAGGTGCGGACGAGCCGGCATTTGCTGCGGCAGGAAGTCCCGCTGGACTCGTCGGACCTGAAACTGAAGAAGATCGTGCACGCCCCGAAGCTCGGCCGCATCCTCGTGGGCGAGAAGATGAAGGACACCGGCACGATCAACCTCCACGACCTGAAGCACCCCGGAACAAGGGAATCTGACGAACCGAAACCGGATGTCCGGAAACCGTGAAGCCGGAACCCGAAAGCCCACGGCCTCCCGGCCGTGGGACCGCCGCGGGATTCGGATAGGATGAAGCGTTGTCATGCCTGAGATCGATCTGAACCAGACGGCCGAGGCGTTCAAGCGGCTGAAGGCGGAGGTGGGCAAGGTGGTGGTCGGCCAGCACGCGGTGGTCGACCAGATGCTCATGGCCCTGCTCGCCCGCGGGCATTGCCTGCTCATCGGCGTGCCGGGCCTGGCCAAGACGATCATGGCCAAGGCCCTCGCCCAGGCCCTCGAGATGACCTTCAAACGCGTGCAGTTTACCCCCGACCTCATGCCCACCGACATCACCGGCACCACCGTGCTGGAGCACGATCCGGAGACCGGCGAGAAGGCGTTCCGGTTCATTCCCGGCCCGGTGTTCACGAACGTGCTGCTCGCCGACGAGATCAACCGCACCCCGCCGAAGACGCAGGCGGCGCTGCTCGAGGCGA
>CAYFQS010000463.1:0-2691 GCA_964345245.1 uncultured Planctomycetaceae bacterium
GCCGTAGCCGGTGATCACGAGCGTGACGACCGACTCGTGATTGCGGCGGATGTTCTTGAGCAGTTCCAGCCCGCCGACGCGCGGCATGCTCATGTCGGCGACGACGAGATTGAAGGGCCGATCCCCCGCCTCACGGAGCATGGACAGCGCCTCCGCCCCGTCGCCGGCGGTGGCGGCCTCGTAGCCCTCGGCCTGCAGAAACGCGGCGAGCGAGTCGGCGACGATCGGATCGTCATCGACGATCAGAATCCGCGGCGGGGCGTCCCACTGCGCCGAGGCATCATCATTGTGGCGGTCGCGCTGGTCACGCATCAACGCGGTCATCCTTTCGCGGCAAGCGGCCAGGCGGCGATCAGTCGGGTGCCGCCCTCCGGTCTCGGCTCAATTCGCAATTCGCCCGCCATGCGGTCCATCACGTCGCGACAGATTCGCAGGCCCAGCCCGGTGCCGGTCGGCTTGGTCGTGCCGTCGATCGCCACCGCCCCGTCGGGATCGCGGGGCAGCGAGTCGTCGAGCCCCGGCCCGTCATCATCGATCCAGAGCATCGCCCGCCCGCCTTGTTGCGTGGCGGTGATCCACACGTGGCCGCGCGCGCCGATCGCCTCGACCGCGTTCTTCAGGCCGTTGACAATCACGGAGAACAGCGGCCCCGCCGGGCTGGCGGCGACGGGCTCATCGAGGTCGGTTTCGATGGTGATCTCATGGGCCTCGGCAGTGGGGGCGAGCAGCGCCACCGCGTGGCCGACCGCTTCGCGAACGGTCGCGGCAAGGCCCTCGGGGGCGCAGAGATCGACCGCCCCGCCCCGCATCCACTGGCGGAGCATCAGGGCCATCTGACGCAGCGAGCCGTTGGTGAGCTGCAGCCGCTCGACAAGCTGATCGTGCTGCTCGTCGGCGGCGGTTTCGGGGGCGCCGGGCGTTCCGGGGGCGCCGGCTTCGAGCTTGCGCAGGGCGAGCGAGAGGTGCCGCATCGACCCGTCAAGCAGGTTCGACATCTCGTGAGCGAGGCGGCGGGAGGCCTGCTCTTCGGGGGCGGCGGAGTCGTGTCCGGTCGAGCGGTGCGGATTCATCGCGGCCTCGGGTCATGCGGCGTCGGGAGAGCCCGTGTTGCTTATCGGCAACATGAGCGGGTCGGTTAACCGGATGTTGCGTGAACGCGACAGGGCAGGTGTTGCGTGGCGGCAACGGGCCCGCCTCGCTTCAGCGAGAGCGGGGGATCGGCCTGCCTCGCTTCAGCGAGAGCGGGGGCGGCGGTCGGCGGTCGAATCCGGACCTGCGCTGACGCTCCGGTCCGGCTTGAATCCCCCCGGCTTGAACCTCCCCCGTTGCCCGGACGTCGAATCCGGACCTGCGCTGACGCTCCGGTCCGGCTTGAATCCCCCGGCTTGAACCTCCCCCGTTGCCCGGCGTCTCGGTGGTGAATCGAAATCCTACGATTTGACAGGCGAGGGCGCAACCCCTAGATTGCTTTGCTCGTTTGACCCACCGTCTCGGCCCCCGGGCCCGGCGAAAACGACAACCCTGTGTGAAACGGAGATTTTCGATGGCCATCAAGGTAGGCATCAACGGCTTCGGCCGAATCGGGCGGCTCGTGTTCCGCGCCGCGGCGAATGACCCCGACATCGAGTTCGTCGGCATCAACGACCTCGTCCCCGCCGACAACCTCGCGTATCTGCTGAAGTATGACACGATGCACGGTCGGTTCGACGGCGAAGTGTCCGCGGCCGACGAAGACACCCTCGTGGTCAACGGCAGGAAGATTTTGAGCTGCTCGGTGAAGGACCCGGCGGAGCTGCCGTGGAAGGACGTCGGCGCCGACATCGTGGTCGAGTCGACCGGGCTGTTCACGACCTACGAGACCGCGATCAAGCACACCGAGGCCGGGGCCGGGCGCGTGCTGATCTCCGCCCCGACCAAGAGCCCGGACCAGGTGCCGACCATCGTGATGGGCGTGAACGAAAAGACGCTCGACGCCGGGGCGAAAGTCGTCTCGAACGCTTCGTGCACGACAAACTGTCTCGCTCCCATCGCCAAGGTGGTGCACGACAAGTACGGCATCGCCGAGGGACTGATGACGACGGTGCACTCGGCGACGGCGACGCAGCCGACACAGGACGGGCCGAGCAAGAAGGACATGCGCGGCGGGCGCAACGCCTACATGAACATCGTCCCGGCGAGCACCGGCGCCGCCAAGGCCGTGGGCCTCGCCATGCCCGAACTGCAGGGCAAGCTGACCGGCATGGCCTTCCGCATCCCGACCGCGAACGTCTCCGTGGTGGACCTGACCGTCCGCACCGAGAAGGAGACGAGTTACGACGAGATCTGCGCCGCGATGAAGGAGGCCTCCAACGGCGATCTGAAGGGGCTCCTCGGCTACACCGAGGAGGACGTGGTCTCCAGCGACTTCATGACCTGCGCGTTGAGTTCGATCTTCGACGCCGGCGCCGGCATCGGCCTCTCCAGCACTTTCCATAAGCTCGTGAGCTGGTACGACAACGAGTGGGGCTACTCGAACCGCGTGATCGACCTGCTGAAGTTCATGGCCAGGCAGAGCTGATCGCCCGGCCCCACCCTCAAGCCCGCAATCCCCTCAGCCCCCGGCGCGAGCCGGGGGTTGTCTTTGCGCGTCAGCCGTGATGCGGTGATGGTGAAATCCGGACCTTCGCTTCGCTCCAGTCCGGCTTGGCGAAC
>CAYFQS010000464.1:0-2656 GCA_964345245.1 uncultured Planctomycetaceae bacterium
GGATCTCCGGGCTTTCGAGCAGCAGCTTGGCCAGCGCCAGGCGGGCCTGCTGCCCGCCGGAGAGGTTGGCCACCTTCACGTCGAACAGGTCGTCGGTCAGCCCGAGCCCGTGCAGCGTGGCGTCGATCTTGTGATCGACCGCGTACCCGCCCGCGGCCTCGATGCGCCGCTCGAGCTTGTCATAGTCGCGCATCAACCGTTCGGTCTCGGCCTGATCCGACGCTTCGCTCATGCGATGGGTCAGGGCGTCGAGCTTATCGTGCAGGTCGGCGAGGTCGGCGAATGCCTGCTCCGCTTCGCGGCGAAGCGTGTGCTCGGGCTCGAGCCGCGGGTCCTGCAGCAGATAGCCGACCCGCCGACCGCGGGCAAGCTGCACCTGCCCCTCGTCCGGCGAGGCGTAGCCGGCGATGATCCGCAGCAGCGTGGTCTTCCCGCAGCCATTGCGCCCGACCAGGCCGACCTTTTCGCCGTCCTGGATCGTCACCGACACCCCGTCGAGCACGCGGCGCTCGGAATGGGCCGCCACCAGATTGGCCACCGTCAACACACTCATGGCGGGAGAGTCTAATCGGCGGGCCGGAACTTCGCCAAAGCCGCCCCGACTGGGTCCGGATCATGCTCGAACCCGCGCGGGCCGAGTATCCTCAGGTCGATTGGAGGCGCTGGCATCACGACCATGAGCACCGTTCGGGAACTGCACCGCGACCCGGAAACCTCCGGGTCGGAAGCTCGCGGCGCGCGGCCGGGTCGATTACCTGTTGCACCCGCTGCTTTGACCGGGATTCCCGGTTGCGGGAACGGCCGCCGGGCGGAACGCAACGTGCGACGTGACGCATCGGATCCACGGTGCTTACCAGAGGCAGTTTGCGTTCGGCGGAGGTCGTCCGGTTGGCGCGGACCGTGATACCATGGGAGTGCGATGATCGAGAAGCCCGAACAACCCGTGACTTTGAACCGCAGCGCCGGCTCGCCGGCGGCGGCGGATCAGACCGCCCCGCCGCTGCGGCTTCTGTTCTGGGAGACCACCGCGGCGTGCAATCTGGCCTGCGTGCATTGCCGCCGACTCGACGTCTCGCGGGAAATGAGCCGGGACGACCTGACCACCGGGCAGGCGACGGCGTTGATCCGGTCGCTGCCGGAAGTGGGCCGGCCGATTCTGGTGTTCTCCGGCGGCGAGCCGCTGATGCGCCCGGACGTCTTCGAACTCGCCGAGATCGCCCGTGACGCCGGCCTGCCGACCGCGCTGGCGACCAACGGCACGATCATGGACGACCGCGTCGCCCGGCGGATCGTCGACGTGGGCGTCCGGCGGGTGTCGATGAGCTTCGACGGGCCGGACGCCGAAACCCACGACCGCTTCCGCGGCATCGACGGCGCCTTCGACGCCACCGTGCGAGGGTTCAACGAACTGCGAACCCGCGGCATGTCCATGCAGATCAACACCACGGTGACCCGGCACAACTACGCCCGCATGGACGAGATGTACCGCCTCGCCCTGGACCTCGGGGCGGATGCGCTGCACATCTTCATGCTCGTGCCCGTGGGATGCGGGATGGAACTCAAGGAAGACGTGATCCTCAGCCCGGATGAATATGAGAACGCGCTGCACTGGATTTACGACCGGTCGCTGGAAGGCGAGCTGCACCTCAAAGCGACCTGCGCCCCGCATTATTTCCGCGTGATGCGCCAGCGGGCCAAGGAGGAAGGGCGGCCGATGCCCGAGTTCGCCCATCCCCATCGTTCGATGAAGCCCGGCACCGGGAGTGCCGGGGGCCGTGGTGGGCATCCGGGCGGCGAGAGCGGGGGCCACGGGAACATGACCGCGATGACCAAGGGCTGTCTGGCGGGACAGGCGATCTGCTTCGTGTCCCACACGGGAGAGGTGTTTCCCTGCGGTTATCTGCCGGTGTCCTCCGGCAACGTCAAGGATCAGGGCCTGCCCCGCATCTGGCGGGAATCGGCGGTTTTCGCCGACATGCGGGACGACACGCGGCTCCAAGGCAAATGCGGGCTCTGCGAGTTCAAGCGGGTGTGCATGGGCTGCCGGGCCCGGGCCTACGCCGAGACGCACGATTACCTCGCGGAGGAACCGACCTGCGACTACGTGCCGGTCCGGCTGCGTGGGCGGGAATGACCTCAGGCGGGCCGGGCAAAAAACTTGCCCGGCAACCTACCGCAAAATCGCGCAGGGCGATATACTCATGGGTTGCCGGCCGCACCCATCGCCGGCCAACCTGTTCCCTTCCCGGCCGACCGGTGTTCTCGTTGGACTCCAGGCGACGCGGAAGACTGCTTGGAGTCCGAGCATGAAAATTTACGTAGGCAACCTCAATTTCCAGACCACGGAAGATGCGCTGGCCGCCGAATTCGGCGCGCATGGCAACGTGGAAGAGATCGCGATCATCACCGACCGTGACACCGGCCGGCCCCGCGGATTCGCCTTTGTCACGATGTCGAACGACAATGAGGCGCGGGCGGCGATCGAGGCGTTGAACGGCCTCGAACTCGAAGGCCGCACGCTCACCGTCAACGAAGCTCGCCCGAAGCGCGAAGGCGGCGGCGGCGGTCGTGGTGGCGGCGGCGGCCGCGGACGCGGCGGCGGCGGCGGCGGTGGTGGTGGCGGCGGCTATCGCGGCCGCGATCGCTGGTAAATCCC
>CAYFQS010000465.1:0-2648 GCA_964345245.1 uncultured Planctomycetaceae bacterium
GAAACGTCGCCGCGTCGAGCGGGGCGTCGAAGGTCGCCCGCGGCCGAACGACATCGACGATGAGTCTGGTCACGTATTCGACGACGGCCTGGGTGTTGGCATCGGGCGTGTAGACGACCCGCACGCCGCGCTGTCTGCAGGCGTCGAGGTCGACGTTGTCGAGTCCGACGCCCGCCCGGCCGACGACCTTCAGATTCGGCGCCGCGTCGAGCAGCTTCGCATCGACGATGGTGTACGTGCGGATCACGAGGCCCGCGGCGTCGGCGAGCTCATCGACGAGCCCCGCATCGTCGTGAGCGCAGCGAACGAGCCGCGTGCGTTCGCCCAGCCAGGCCGCGGCTTCGTCGTCGAGGTGTTCGGTGAGGATGACCTTCGGTTGACTCATGGCAACAGGATACGGCATTCAGGAGATGTCGGCGTGGCGGGTTCACTCGCCATGGTCATCGAGCGTCCGAAACACGTGCGTTGCGTCGTCGAACGCCAGGTCGTGCCGGTGCAGCAGGTACCAGTCACGGATCACGTCGATCTGGAATCGCTGACGGTCGCGGTCGGCCCAGACCCGGAACTCGGGCAGGGGCGGCAGATATCGTCGGAGCACCGGGCCGAAGCGGAGCTGATCGAAGACCATGGTCAGCTCGACCGGAGCCGGCGCGAAGGGATCGAGCAGGTAATCCGTGCCGTCGAGCCGGCCCATGTGCAGCAGGGCCATGATGATCGTCGTGCGCGGCACGTCGTCGCGGGTCAGCAGCCCGGTCGCGACATGGACGAAGCCCGGCTCGGCCCGGTCGAGCATGGCCAGCCCGAGGCGCATGTGGACCCGCACGAGCCAGTCGCGATCGCGATCGAGGCGCAGCTTCATCAACTCGACCCGCTCTTCGTCGGGCTGGAGCATCCCGGCGAGGATGCCGCCGGCCATGCGCTGCCGGCGATTGAAGCTGCGGAGCAGGGCGTCGGCGAGCTCGCGGACCTGAGACGGATCAAACCGCTCGAAGGCGATGACGCAGGCGAGATCGCGAACCGCCGCGATTTCGCTTTCGAAGACCCACATCAGGTCGCGCGGCGTGGCGGTGGCCGAAGCGCGAACCGCCTGCAGGCGGATCAGGTCGGGCATCTCGTCGTTGATCTCGATCATGGCGCCGCTGGTGGGCAGCGATTCGAGATGGGCGAGCTGCTTCACCGCGTCGCTGGCGTCGGGCGGCGGGTCGGTTGGAGGCGCGGGGGCGGGCAGGTCGGCGCCGAGCCGGCGGCCGGCGTAGACGATCGCGGGGGCGACGGCGGGGCGGGCGTCCGCGATCAGCGCCGGCCAGTCGCGATCCGCTTCGCCGAGTCGGCGAAGCCCGCGGATGATCCACGCATGACGCGCGATGAGGGGTTCGCGATCCCTCGTCGCCCGGGTGAGCAGCGGGGCGACGGCGTCGGGGGGGAGGTTGGCCGCGGCGAGCAGGGCGTTGAACCGCACGTCCGCGTCGTCGTCGATGAGCAGTTCGCCGATGAGTTCGGCGGTGCGCGGGTGGTCGGCGAGCCGGCCGCCTTCGTAGGTCAGCCGGCCGAGCTGGACCGCGGCGTCGAGCCGGCGGGCGGGCTGATCGGATTCGATCAACCTCTTCGCGTAGCGCAGCCACGGCTCGCCGTATTGCGGTCCCCACTCCCCCGCTCCGGCGAGCCCGCGCACCACGGCGTAGAACAGCGTCTCGTCGTCGGTCTTGAGGATGTCGCGCAGGGCCGCGTCCAGCGCCGGGTCCTGCCCCGCATGTCGCTGCACGTACATGACGCCCTTCTCGCGGTCGACCGGGTCTTCGGACTGCAGGCGATGGAGGTAGACCGCCCGGACGACGTGATCGGTGTAGTACACGCCGAGGGCGACGGTGATCGCGAGGGCGATCACCATGGTGATCACCGACACGATGCCGATGATGAGAAACCGCCGCCGCAATCGTTTCCGGGCCATGGCGGTATCGTAGCAGAGGCGATGTAAAGCCCGCGATGGGATCGCGGGGGGGCGGAACGCGCGACGGCATTACACGGCACATCGGCTGCCATGATGGGCGTCGGATTGACTACGACATTTGCGGCGGGATCCTTGACACGCGCCGCCCGTCGGCCGATAATTATGATGCGGTTGGGATGGGCCGCAGTCGCGGTCCGTCGGGGCTTGCCCCGCCCGGCTGCATTTTTTTATTTTGCTTGCATGTACATTCTCTATCTTGACGATTCCGGGTCCGCAGCCAATCTGAACGAGCAATACCTGGTGCTGGGCGGCATCGCCGTGTACGAAGCGCAGGTGGACTGGGTCACGCGACAGCTCGACGATCTGGCGGAGGAGTTTGAATCCGCCGCCCCCCTCGATATCGAGTTCCACGCGTCGGAGGAATTCGGTGGTCGCATCGCGCCGTGGAAAGGCATACGCGACAAGGATCGGCGAAAGAACGTCATCCGGCGCGTGCTCTCCGTGGTCAACGACAGTTACGAAACAGCGAGGTTGTTCGCCTGCGCCGTGCTGAAGTCCGATTTCCCGGATCGTGATCCGATGGAACTCGCCTTCGAGGACATCTGCTCCAGGTTCGACATGTTCCTGGATCGGGTGAAGCGCGACCCGAATTCGGACCGGCAGCGGGGGATGATCATTCTCGATCGCAGTTCCTATGAAA
>CAYFQS010000466.1:0-2647 GCA_964345245.1 uncultured Planctomycetaceae bacterium
GATGGTGCAGAAGGGATAATTGGTCGCCTCCGCCCCGGCCGCGGTGAGTGCGTTGAACAACGTCGATTTACCGACGTTCGGCAGGCCGACGATTCCCGCTTCCATGACGATTCCCTTTCAGCATTCGCGACCGCGCATGCTAATCGTGAACCCGTCACCGCACCAGCACGCCAGCAGGGGGTGCGTTGCCAAGCCCCGTCACGGCCGAAGCAAAACGAAACGCGGGGCCGCTGAGACGCGGAGCCGACAGATGAACACGCATACCAAACACGGGAAACTCATCGGTCCTTGTGCCACGGGCAAGGAGTTCCGACGCGTCGGTACGCCTTGCCCGTGCGCGCCCCACGTGTTGCTTGCGTTAGCTGGCGGAGGCAGCTTGCTTAGCCGTGAAGTAACCACCTTGCGAGGTAGCGATCTCGTAAAGGGCCTTGAGGACAGGTTGAGTGTCGCGGCAGCACATGCGCAAACGTCCAAAACATTTGGACTATTGTGCGGGCCGGCTGTCCGGCGGTTGCCATAGGGATATGGTGATGAACATTACCACATGCCTTCACCGCACGCTGCGTTTGCGGTTGTTGATGTAGTCCACGAGCAGGTACTGGCCGAGCTTGCCGAGGCCGGTGTAGTACGCGCGACCCTGGTTCGTCTCGGTCAGGTCCTCCACGAAGCTGACCAGGTACGGGTCCTCGGTCATCATGAAGGTGGTGATGGGAATCCGCTTGCGGCGGCACTGGGCGGCCTCGTCGAGGGTCCGGTTCACGATCCGCCGGTTCAGCCAGCCCGAGTCGATGTGCCGCCGACCGCCTTCGTCGAGCACGGTCGGCTTGCCATCGGTGATCATGAAGATCTGCCGATTCGGACAGCGGCTGCGGGTCAGCAGCTTCCGGCCAAGCTCCAGCGCGGCTTTCGTGTTCGTGTGGTACGGGCCCCAGCTCAGGTACGGCACCTTGTTCAACGGCACCTCGACCGCGTCATCGCCGAAGGCGACCACGAACAGCCGATCACGGGCGTACTTCTGACGGACCAGTTCGAGCAGCCCCATCGCCACGGTCCGGGCGGGCGTCATCCGGTCCTCGCCGTAGAGCACCATCGAGTGCGAGCAGTCCACGAGCAACGCGGTGGCGCAGCGGCTGGTCTGCTCGGTCTCGTAGACCTCCAGATCGTCTTCCCGAACGTTGATGTCGCGTTCGCCGCGCTGCAGGGACGATCGCACCGCGTTCGAGACGGTCTCGGTGGGCGCGATGGACCAGAGGTCGTCGCCGAACTCGAAGGGGCGGGTGGTGGTCTGTCGCTCGCCGCCCATGCCCATCATGCGGCTGCGGTGCTCGCCCGGGCCGTCGGACCGGCTGAGATCCCCGAACAGCTCCTGCAGGGCGAGATCGCGCATGGTCTTCTCGCCCCGTGGCGTAAGCTCGAATGAGCCGTGGGCGTCGCGCTGGACCTCGCCGGTTTCGCTGATCTCCTTCTCGAAGGTTTCGCGATCGATGCCGTCGCCCCAGAGCCCGTAGTGCCGGGCGACGCGGTCGAGCCATTCCATGGCCTGATCGGCGTCGCCGGCCGCCTTGTTGAGCAGCATGCGGAAGAGTTTGAGCAGTTCCTGGAGCCGCTTGTCCTGCCGCAGCTTGTCCCAGTCCCACTTGGAGTATTCGAACTTCATGCTTAGAGCTTCTCGTCGAAATCGGCCATCAGGTCGCCGAGCATGTCGTAGTAGTTCTGCACGCCGTCCATCGCGTCTTTGCCGAGCATCTTCGAATGGTGCAGGCCTTCGAGGATGAACTCCATCGCGGCGACGATCTCCGTCCGCTCGTCGGTCATGGGCACGTAGGCCCGTGCGAGCTTCCGGAGTTCCGGTACGTCGGCGAGGGCCTTGCGGGTCTCGGCGGCCCCGATTTCATCGCCGAGCTGCACCCGCCCGCCGCGGCTGAAGTAGTCCAGCAGCGGCTTGTAAGGCCCGAAGACGTCGTTCTCGCCTCCGCCGCTGTCGCCCGTGTCGGGCATGAACTCGTCGAAAACCTTCTTGATCCCGCGGCCGACGAGATGGCGGGCGACGTTCATCGCCCCTTCCTCCTCGCCCTGGTAGACCAGCTCGACCTTCCCGGTAATCGCGCTGATCGCGGGCTGGAAGTCAATCGGCCGGGCGCACACCGCGTCCTCGCCGCTCAGCAGCCCCCGTCGCTCGGCGTTGCTCACCACGTTCTCCAGCAACGAGATCGCCAGGCGGGCGCTCACGCCCGACGACTGATCGAGGAACTCGCTCTTCCTCGCCTCGAAGCCGACCTCTTCGACCGCGTCGATGAGGAACTGCGGCACGTGCACCGCTACGCCCGTCTCGCGCTCGACCCACGCCTCCTGGGCGGTGATCGTCCGGGCGTGATCGCGGGTGGTCGGGTAGTGCGTGTGAATCTGGCTTTCGACCCGGTCCTTCAGCGGCGTGATGATCGATCCGCGGTTCGTGTAATCCTCCGGGTTGGCGGTGAAAACCATCAGCACGTCCACCGGCAGGCGAATGGGGAACCCGCGAATCTGCACGTCCCGCTCCTGCATGATGTTCAGCAGGCCCACCTGGATGCGTGGGGCGAGGTCGGGCAGTTCGTTGATGCAGAACACCCCGCGGTTCGTGCGGGGAATGATGCCGAAGTGGATCACC
>CAYFQS010000467.1:0-2645 GCA_964345245.1 uncultured Planctomycetaceae bacterium
CGGCCATGGCGGCGAGGGTGCGCAGCGGCCCGCCGCTGATCGCGTTGACCCGGATCTTCTGCTCGCCGAGTTCGGCGGCCAGGTAGCGCGTCGTGTGCTCCAGCGCCGCCTTCGCAATGCCCATCACGTTGTAGCCGGGCACGACCTTCTCCCCGCCGTAGTAGCTCATCGAGATGATCGACCCGCCGTCGGGCATGAGCGGCACCGCCCGCTGGGCCATCGCGAGCAGCGAATACGCGCTGATGTCGATCGCCTGGTTCCATGCCTCGCGGGTCGTCTTGTGGAAGTTGCCGAGCTGAAGGAACTGGCGGTCGGCGAAGGCCACGGAATGCACGACGAAATCGAGCCGACCGAAGTCCTGCTCGAGCTTGTCGAACAGGGCGTCGAGGTCGTCGTCTTTGGCCACGTCGCAGGGCATGAGCCAGGGGTCGGCGAGCTCGAGTTCATCGAGGGCCTGCCGCACCCGTCGCTCCATCTTCTCGCCCGGCAGGTGGGTGAAGCAGCACTCCGCGCCCTGCGCGACGAGCTGCTTGGTGATGTACCACGCGTAGCTGCGGTCGTTGGCGATGCCGAACACAATGCCCCGCTTGCCGTCCATGAGTCCCATCGACGCGGCTCCTGTTTTCAACTGCCGTGTAGCTCCCATGATAGACCGCCCGCCGACCCAACCCAAGCGCGACGCCAGGCCCCAGTGCAATCGCATGTCAATGATTCGACAGAGCCGCGACCGTCAGGGAGCGATCACTCCGCGAGGCAACGCACACGACCTGATCGGCGGACCGCCTTCTCACGGGCGCGGCTCTGGCTTCCGCCACATGCGTCTGCCCGGCACCACGCCCGGTCATGGACGGTGCCGCCGGGGCGGAGCAGTCCCCGGCCGGGATTCGGCCGCCTGCGTCACCACGCGTCGAACCCCGGCAATCCAGTCACGAAGCACACCCAGGCACGAAGGAGCAAACAGAATTGTTTTTACTTCGTGTGCTTCGCGCCTTCGTGCTCTTCGTGATTCGCCCGCCCGGCCTGGGGCAAATGCACGGCGCCCGTCCCCCGTCCCTCCGCCCTTCGGCGTCTCTACGATGAGCCGCTTCGTAACCGAAACCTCATCGCTGCAGGTCTTGACACCACCCGCCCCTTCCGATAATTCTGAACCATGGAAACGAAGATCATCACCGACGGCATCACTTTCGACGATGTGCTGCTCCTGCCGGCCCGCAGCGACTTCGTGCCGGCCGACGCCGATACTTCCACCCAGCTCACCCGCAACATCCGCCTGCGCATTCCCCTGCTCTCGGCACCCATGGACACGGTGACCGAGTCGGCGCTGGCGATCGCCCTGGCCCAGGAGGGCGGGATCGGCGTGATCCACAAGAACCTCGCCATCGAGGCCCAGGTCCGCGAGGTCACCAAGGTCAAGCGGTCGGCGAACGGGATCATCCGCGGGCCGCAGACCCTGCCCCCCGACGCCCCCATCGCCGAGGCCCGCCGGCTGATGAGCGAGCAGAACATCTCCGGCATCCCGATCACCGAGGATGGCGGATCGCGCAGCAAAGTGGTCGGCATCCTCACCCGCCGGGACCTGAAATTCCTGGACGAAGGAACGCCGCGGAAGATGCGCGAGGTGATGACCAAGGAGCCGCTGATCACCGGCCCGCCGGACACGAACCTCGACCAGGCCCAGCGGATTCTCAACGCCAACAAGGTCGAGAAGCTCATGCTCGTGGACGACACCTTCCGCCTCCAGGGGCTGGTGACGATGCGCGACATCGACAAGCTGCGCCAGTTCCCCCACGCCTGCCGGGATGATTACGGCCGGCTGCGGGCCGGGGCGGCGGTCGGCGTCGGCCAGCTCGACCGCGTCGAGGCCCTCATCAAGGCCGACGTCGACGTGATCGTGGTCGACACCGCCCACGGCCACAGCCGCAACGTGATCGACACGGTCAAGGCGATCAAGCAGGATCACGAGATCGAAGTGATCGCGGGCAACGTGGCGACGACCGAAGGCGCCGCAGAGCTGATCGAGGCCGGGGCCGACGCGGTGAAGGTCGGCATCGGGCCGGGCTCGATCTGCACGACGCGGGTGATCAGCGGCGTGGGCGTGCCGCAGATCAGCGCGATCATCAACGCCTGCAAGGCCGCCGACCCCCACGCCGTGCCGGTGATCGCGGACGGCGGGGTGCGGGCCTCGGGCGACATCTCCAAGGCCATCGCCGCCGGGGCGTCGAGCGTGATGCTCGGCTCCCTGTTCGCCGGGCTCGACGAATCGCCCGGCGAGATGGTGATCCACAAGGGCCGGCGATACAAGGTCTACCGCGGCATGGGCAGCGAAGGGGCGATGGTGGCCGGGTCGGCCGACCGCTACGGCCAGACCGACACCGAGCCGCGGAAGTACGTGCCCGAGGGCGTGGAAGGCCGCGTCGCCTACCGCGGGCCGCTGAGCGACTTTGTCTATCAGCTCACCGGCGGCGTCCGGGCCGGCATGGGCTACTGCGGCGCCCGCACCATCGACGAGTTGCGGGCCAACGGCCGCTTCTGCCGCATCAGCGCCGCCTCCCTCGCCGAGAGCCACCCCCACGACATCACCATCACCAAGGAAAGCCCCAACTACTCGGTCGAGTACTACGCCGAGGAGTGAGCGGACCGGAAAA
>CAYFQS010000468.1:0-2644 GCA_964345245.1 uncultured Planctomycetaceae bacterium
TTTGGGGGCGGGGGGGGCGGGAGGGGCGTTCGGGGGCGGGTTTCCGCTTTTCGGGCCCCGGAGGACGAGCTGATCGGTGGTCCCCCCCCGCCGGGGGCCCGGCTCGGTGTGCGACGCGCCGCCCGCCGCGGGGCCGGCGAGAGCAGCGGCCCCACCACCCGCCGCATGTTCAATCGCGCCCAGCACCGGGCCGAACGCCTCGCCCTCTCGCAACGCAAGAGCGTGCTGCGAACCGACGACTGGCTTGATGAATTCCTCGGCTTCGCCGGCCGGGAACTTTGAATCTGGCGTTGGGGTGATCGGCAGAAATCCCTAGATCACCAGATCGCCAAATACACCTGGAGTCTGACATGCCATTGAAGTACGCGTACATGAGTTTCTCCTGCCCCGACGCCACGCTGGAGCAGATGTTCGACTGGGCCCGGCAGTTCGGGTACGACGCGATCGAGCTTCGCATCCAGGCGAAGCATTCGCATGGCGTGGAGCTGCAGACCCCGCCGGATGAGCGTAAGGCGATCCGCGAGCAGGCCGAGGCCGCCGCGGTGCCAATCTGCGGCCTCGCGTGTACGACCCGCTTCGCCGATCCCGAACAGACCGATGATTCGGTCGCCGTGGCCGAGCAGGCGATCGATCTCACCGCCGATGTCGGCGGGGGCGTGCTGCGCGTGTTCGGCGGGCAGTTCCCCGACACCGTCAGCCGGGCCGAGGCGATTGACCACGTCGCCGGCGGTCTGAATCGCGCCGCCGACCACGCCCGGCAGCGCGGCGTCACCCTCGTGCTCGAAACCCACGACGCCTGGACCCATTGCGATCACGTCGCCGCCGTGATGGAGCAGGTCGACCACCCCGCGGTCGGCGTCAACTGGGACCCGATGCACCCGCTGCGCCAGTCCGGCTGGACCATCGAGCGGCAGTGGGAGCGACTCGGCCGCTGGGTCCGCCACGTGCACACGCACGACGGCCGGCTCCGCCTCGACCAGCTCGAGGTCGTGCCCATGGGCACCGGCGAGATCGACCACGCCCCCGCGATCCGCGCCCTGCGCGACGCCGGGTTCACCGGCTACGTCAGCGTCGAGTATGCAGCGTCGACGCCCGCTGCCGAGCACCTGCCCCACGAAATCAAAACGATGAAGCAATACGAGCAGTCGTGACGGCCGGACTCATCGGGGATAGCCCCCCGCGCCCACGCGGGCGGGTTCACGGCGTGGCGGCTTCAGCCGCCATGTGGGCGGTTTCGCGGCGTGGCGGCTTCAGCCGCCATGTGATCCGATAGCCCCCCGCGCAAGCGGGCGGGGTTGAACCCACGGGCTTGCGCCCGGAGCGGGGCCGACCCACCACCAACGCCCCGCCCTTGACGCGGGGCGTCACGCTCGGCATAACCAGGCCTTATGACGAATCCGCTGGTCATCGGACTCGACCTCGGGACGACCACCGCCAAGGCGGTGGCGACGGACGTACGCGGGTGGGTCGCGGCGAAGGGCAGCGCGGAGTGCGGGCTGCTCAAGCCGGAGGCGGGCGCGGCGGAGCAGCGGGCGGAAGACGTCGAGGCCGCGGGAATCGAAGCGGTGGCCGCCGTCACGCGGCAGGTCGACCCGGAGCGGATCGCGGGACTCGCCGTCGGCGGGGCGATGCACAGTCTGCTTGCCGTCGATCACGAGGGCGGGGCGATGGGCGATGCGATGATCTGGGCCGACCAGCGGGCGGTGGAGCACGCGCGGCGGCTGCGCGAGCAGTTTGACCCCGTCGAACTCTGTCGCGCGACCGGCTGCCCGTTGCAGCCGACCTATCACCCCGCCCGTCTGCGCTGGTGGCGGCAGCGGAATCCGGACACTCGCCCGGCGATGTTCCTCGCCCTGCGCGACTGGCTCGTCCATGCGCTCACCGGACGATGGGTGACCGACACCGCTCTCGCCTCGGCGACGGGCTTGCTGAACATCCATGACATCGACTGGCACGGACCGGCCCTCGATGCGGCGGGGATCGATGCATTGCAGTTACCGCCGTTGCAACCGGTCGGCGAACCGGCCGGGCAACTGACCCGCGAAGCGGCTGACCGACTCGGCCTGCCGTCGGGCGTGCCCGTCATCCTCGCCGGCACCGACGGGGCTCTGGCGAACCTCGGCGCCGGGGCGATTCAGCACGGCCAGATCGTGATCAGCGTCGGCACCAGCGGCGCGGTGCGGACGGTGACGCGCGAGCCGCGCATCGACGACGCCGGCCGCACGTGGTGCTACGTCATGCTTCCCGACCGCTACCTCGTGGGCGGGGCGATCAACAACGGCGGGCTCGCGGTGCAGTGGCTCCGCGACGCCGCCTACGCCGACCTCGATGACGCCGCCGCCTACCGCCGCATCTTCGAAGATGCGGCGGCGGTCGAGCCCGGCGCCGCCGGCGTCACCGTCGTGCCGTACTTCGCCGGCGAGCGCAGCCCGCACTGGCCCGCCGACGCCGCCGGGATGGTCCACGGCCTGCGGCTCTCGCACGACCGGCCGCACCTCGCGCGGGCGACGCTGGAAGGCGTCGCCTTCTGCCTCGCCGATGTCTGGCATGCGGTGCACGCCATCGCCGAGATCGACGCCCGCCCCCGGCTCACCGGTCGGATCACAACGCAGCCGTTCTAAAATAGACCGGGGCCCGGGTCTGC
>CAYFQS010000469.1:0-2631 GCA_964345245.1 uncultured Planctomycetaceae bacterium
CCCGCCGCCCCGGGGGTTGGGGGGGGCCGGGGGGGGGGAGAGCCGGCCCCCGCCGTTGTTGCCCCCGCCGCACACAATCAGCATCCGCGGCGGGCCTTCCGGGCGGGCGTATTTCTTCTCGTCGATCCGCCGCATGCGGTCGTAGTACACCATCACCTGCCGCAGCAACTCCCGCGCCGCCGCGGTCAGCGCCCGCGAGGCGTTTTCCATCAGCACGATGCTCGGCATGCGACAGGTCTCGACCGCCTCGCGGTCGACCGCTCGAACCTGCTCGCGGGTGAAAACGAAACCGATGTCCTGACCCATGGGGCGTGAATACCTCCGGCGGCATGGCGATTCACTGTCCGGCTTGTAAGCTCGCGGCGGCCGGCTACGTCGCCGCCATCCGCGATTTGTGACGCGTGAGAATCTCGACCGCCTCGTCCACCGCTTCGCCGAGGTTCTCGTTCACGATAAAGTAATCGTAGGCCCCGCAGCCCTTCGCCTCCTCGATCTCGCGCTTCGCTTCGAAGAATCGACGCTGAATCACCGCCTCATCCTCACGCGCCCGCTTCCGGAGCCGGCGGAGCAGTTCCTCCTCGCTCGGCGGGAGCACGAACACCCCCACCGCGGCGGGCATCCTCTCCTTGACCTGGATCGCCCCCTTCACGTCGATCTCCAGGATCACCTCGTCGCCCGCGGCGAGCATCCGCTCGACCGGTTCCCGCGGCGTGCCGTAGTGGCAGTCGAACACCTTCGCCCACTCCAGCAGTTCGCCGTTCTCGATCGCCCGCTCGAAACGGGGGTTGTCGACGAAGTAGTAATCGACGCCTTCGGTGTCCGCGGCGGTCATGGGCCGGGTGGTCATGGAGACGCTGAACTTCGCGGCGATTCGCTGCATGAGCGAATGGGTGATGGTCGACTTCCCCACGCCGGACGGCCCCGAGATGATGATCAACATGCCGCGCTGAGGCATATGCGGTCTACTCCCTGGCAGCCACGTCCGACTCGGAAGTCGCCGGTTGATACTGCGCCCCGTGCACGAGAAACAGGGCCGCCATCCGCACCGCGAGCCCATTGGTCACCTGCTGCAGGATGCGGGAGTGCGGGCCGTCGGCGACCTCGCTGTCGATCTCGAGTCCGCGATTGATCGGCCCGGGATGGAGCACGAGCACGTTGGGCTTCATTCGCTTCAGCCGCGGCGCGGTCAGGCCGAACAGCTCGTGATATTCCCGCACGGAGGGGAACGCCTGGCTGGTCAGCCGCTCGAACTGCACGCGGAGCATGTTGATCGCGTCGACCTCGTGCAGCACCTCGTCGAGGCGATGGTGCAGCACGCAGCCGATGTCGGCGAAGGTCCGCGGCAGGAGGGTGGACGGGCCGACGAGGTGCACCTCGGCCCCGAGCTTGAGCAGGCCGTGGATGTCGCTGCGGGCCACCCGGCTGTGGACGATATCCCCCACGATGGCGACCTTGAGATTGCTGTAGTCGAAGTCCGGGCTCTCGAAGTACTGGCCGATCGTGTACAGGTCGAGCAGGGCCTGGGTCGGATGTTCGTGCTGGCCGTCGCCGGCGTTGACCACCGCGCACTCCACCGACCGGGCGAGATGCTCGGCCGCGCCCGAGAGCTTGTGGCGACAGACGATGATGTCCACGCCCATCGCTTCGATATTGCGGGCGGTGTCGCGGAGCGATTCGCCCTTGGCCTGACTGGAGGCGGCGGCCGTGAAGTCGAGCACGTCGGCGCTGAGGCGGCTGGCGGCGAGGAAAAAGCTGCTCCGGGTCCGCGTGGACGGCTCGAAGAACAGGTTCGCCACCACCTTGCCCCGCAGGGCGGGCACCTTCTTCACACTGCGGGTGGAAACCGACTCGAACCCCCGGGCGGTGTGGAGCAGGAAGCGAATATCCTCGGCACTGAGCGGCTCGAGACCGAGCAGATGCGGGTATGGCCAGGTGTACTCGCCGCCGTCGTTCACGGGGAGATATCTCCTGCAGCCCCGGTCGGACCGGTGGCCTGACTCGCCGGGCGGTCGAACACGACCACGCAGTCGTGGGGGTCGGTGGGACCGAGGCGGACCTCGACCTGCTGGTCGGCCCCGGCATCAACGGGCATGCCGACGAAGTCGGCGGCGATGGGCAACTCGCGCCCGCCGCGGTCCACGAGCACGAGCAGCTTGATGCACTGCGGCCGGCCGAAGTCGATCAGCGACTGCAGCGCCGCTCGCACCGAGCGTCCGGTCATGAGCACATCGTCGACGAGCAGCACGTTCGTGCCGTCGAGGGGAAAACTCACGTCGGTGGTGCGCACGACCGGCTGCGGGCCGATCTCGGACAGGTCGTCGCGATAGAGGGTGATGTCGACCGAGCCGAGATCGTCGGGTTCGAGTCGGTCGGCAAGGCGCTGGGCGAGCACGTCGCCGCGACTGCGGATGCCGACGAACGCCCACGGGCCTTCGCTGTCCATGGCCGCGTTCACCTCGCCGGCAAGGCGGTCGATCATCTGCTCCACCTGCTTTTCGTCCGCGAGTACATGCATGTCATGGTCCGGTATTCAGCCGCTGCGCATCGTACCGGACGCCCGCCCGGACGCCAAGGCGGGCGGAGGCGACGAAGGGCCGAATCCATGGCGCGACCTCGCTTCAGCGAGGCGGG
>CAYFQS010000470.1:0-2605 GCA_964345245.1 uncultured Planctomycetaceae bacterium
CCCAGAGACGGCGGATGAACTCGTGGCGGAGCGCCTGGCTCTGCATGGCCGTGGCCGTATCCTCCAGAACCCGCAGCGATTCGGCGAACTCCCCCAGCGCGTCGAGATGCTTGACCAGCACGGGTACGGAATCGGGTTCGGGCCAGTCGGCCTCCGCCGCGTCGAGAATCCACTTCCTCGCCTCCGCCGCATCGCCGGTCACGAGCAACGCATGCCCACGCACCAGGTCGAATCGTGGGTCGTTTGAATGCGCCTGTTGCTGGGCCTCAGCGTATTCGATCAATTCCCGGTCCGGTTGACCGGTCCGGCGCATCGCTTCCATCAACAGCATATGGGCCTGGATGTCATCGGGGGCGAGTTGGACGAGCTTGCCGGCAGCTTCGGCGGCTTCGCTGTACTTGCGGAGTTGAATCAGCGTAACCGCCTTGGAACGCAGGGCCGGTTCATACTCGGGCTGTTTTGTCAGCAGTTTGTCGGCCAGTTCCACCGTCTCGGTGTGGAACCCGACCCTGGCGTAAAGATCGAGCAGAAGTTCCTGGGCTTCGGTGTGGTCGGGATCGATGTCGAGGAGATGTCGAAGCAGACCGATCGCTTCGATGATGTGCTGCCCCTTGGGCCGCTCCAGTCGCCGACGGGCGTCGGCGAACGCGTACAACGCTTCGACGTCTTTCTTGTTGCGGCTGACGTAACTGCTGAGCGTGGTCAGGGCGGTTTCCCAGTCGCCGGCTTCAACGGCGGCGAGCCCCTCAGTCTTCAGATGCAGGGTTTCCTTCTGCGACTGACCGCGGCGGACGATCACCAACGTCGCGAGAACGAGCAACATCCCCAGCATCACGGCCAGGACAATCGCCAGTCGTTGTTTCGTCTTCCTGTGAAGCATCATGACCTCTTCAATCTGCTGCCGCGATCAACGCATCGCAAACGACGCCCACAGCGTTCCGTTGGCGTGCCGACGTCTCAAATCGCCCCCCACCTGGCTGATTCACCCCGGACGATCGAGGCCAGAGTCGAGAAAAGCCGGCGGCTGCGCTGCGGACGAGCGACGCCATGCCGCAGCCACGCCGGCTTCTTCGTCGCCTCGATCTTGCTGCCGATCGTGCAGATCGTTTTGCGCTCGAGGCACGGGAATGGGCGTCCGACCGCATGCTTCGCGGTGGCCTTCTGCGGCGAAACGGTCTGCTCCGCGGATGCGGTCGCGGAGGCGAGGTCGGCCCGCGATGCCTGGTGGGCGTCGGACGGTGTGTCGCCGTCACGGTCCCAGAGCACGGCGGGCCCCGCGAGCGGGGGCGCGTCGGCCGGGACCTGCCGACCGATGCCGATCCAGACCGCACCCACGATGCGGGCGGCGGAGCTGATTGCGGCCGATTCGTGTCGCCAGGCGTGCGGACCGCAGCGGCGCAACCCCCGCACGATCATGTCCGGCTGTTCCCAGGTGTCGGTCAGGGCGTGAACGAACCGCGACCGTTCCTCGTCATCGTTCGCCCGGTACGTCCGTCCCGCAACGGTCGACGTGACGTACTCGCTGCGGTCGAGTTCCCGGCGGATCGCCCGTGCCGGCCGATCGCCGCCTTCACCTTCCCGCCAGCGCTGTGCAAGCTGAGGGTCTGTGGTCAAAAGGGCCCGACCCAATCGATCTCGCCGGGGCTCGTGTTGACGCACGAAGATGACCCGCGGCTTGACCCAGCGCAGGAAATCCAACAGCTCGCGGAGTTTGAAGATCACGAGATCCTCGGCACCGGTGAGCAGGTAAAGTTCGGACCTGGCGATGGGGGCGTTGCCCTCGCCGTGGCGAACGACCTTCACGCCACGGGCGGCCCAGAACTGATCGTGCAGCTCAACCGGGGTCAATCCCCACAGCGTGACGTCGGGTGACGGCGGGGCCATCTTCGTGCCCGGATCGCTCTGTATCTCGGTTGAACGCTTCATTTTGCCGTATTGGGTATATCGACGATCCGGGGGCGTTCCATTGGCCCGCGGCGGTGACAAATCCCGGCTGCCGCTGCCGGCGACAGGTCGGTTCACGGCTCGATCCCCGAAGCCATGGTCTCGATCATGGGCGACGCCGCCTCGATCAGCGTGCGCGCGATCTGATCACGCTCGGCCTGGTCAGTGGTTTTCCGACCGACCAGGACCTGCACTTGCGCGGCGCCGTAGAACCGTTTCAGGTAGTCCGAAGCCGCATGATACACTTCATCCATCGTGGGCACGATCCGTCCGTCGGGCAGGACCATGAAGCTGGAGACGATGATGCTCGTCGGTTGGCCGGAACGGACCATCTTGAAGGTGTAGCGCGTGCCGTCGATGTTTCGTGATTCGGTCTGAGAATGCCACGGATCGGCTGATATCTGCTCCCAGCCGTGCGAAGGATAGCAGCGCGGCGGATAGTGCCCGGCCAGATCGCGGGCGTCCTGGCAGTGGACGATGAGCAGACTGGCCTCCCGGCCCGTCTTGCGGTTGATGAAGCGGCGATTGACGATGACGTTCGGGCGGAGGAGTTTCGTCGCTGCCGCGATCACTTCCACGTCGGTGCCGATCCAGTCGCCCACGCGGTAGGGGACTTCTTCGGCGGCCTCGCGCACTCGCTCGTGATACGGTGCGGCGTCCT
>CAYFQS010000471.1:0-2589 GCA_964345245.1 uncultured Planctomycetaceae bacterium
CCCTCGACCACCCGGTCGGCGGCCCGCAGTTGACCGGCGGGGCACGTGTTCGTCCCGCCGACCGCGTGCATGCCCGCGCCCGGGGCGGCGTCGATCCCGGCGGCGGTGTCTTCGATGGCCACGCAGTCGCCTGGGGGCGTGTCGAGCCGCTGCGCTGCGAGGGCGTAACTCTCCGGGGCGGGCTTGGACCGCGCCACGTCTTCCGCGGTGACGATGGCGGCGAAGCGCTCGATGAGTCGCCCGTCGCCCACGCCGGCGAGGATCAGGTCGATGTCCTGCCGCAGGGCGCCGCTGCAGATGGCGAGTTTCAGGTCGGCGGCCCCCCCCGATTCGATCAGCTCGATCACGCCGGGATAGGTCTCCACGCCTTCCTCGACGGCCCGCTCGAAATAGCGGGCCTTCGTCTTGATCCGTTCCGCGAGCCGCTCGGGGGAGAGCGGCTGGCCCGCGTCGGCGTAGATCGTCCGCAGGGCGTCGCGATCGTCGAAGCCGATGTAATCCCGCAGGTACGTCTCGTAGGTGAAGTCGATGCCGTCCTCGCCGCTGGTGGCGGCCATGGCCCGATAGTGCAGCGGTTCGCTGTCCGCGATGATCCCGTCGAAATCGAATACGATCGCCTCAAGCATGAGGGGAAGTGTAGCGGGGCGACGCTCGCTTCGACAGTAGCGTAAGATGTAGTTGGCATGACACGCGGCAAACAGATTCTGTGGGTCGGCCTTGCCCTTTCGATCGTTGCTCACGCGGTCCTCGTCGGGGTGCTGCTGTGGGGATCGGACGAGCCGATTTTCGTGGCGTCGTCCCGGCCCACGGCTGGAGCGCCGGGCAGGTCGGCTGAAGACGCCGGGCCGTCGGATATCTCCGGCGGCGCATCCCCGCCGAAGCCCGACCCGGTTGACGCGACCGACACCCCGCCCGACGAGCTTGCCGAGCACATGGCCGAGGCCGAGGCCGATATTGAGCAGATGTCGGAAACCGAGAGGGAACTGTACCTGTCGGAGAAGATCGCTCAGGCCGAGCAAATCACCAGCGAGCAGTCGGTTCAGGAGATGGTGCCGCTCGTGCGGAAGACCGTGGGCGCTCGGGACCGGGCCTATGCCCCCGTGGCCGACGCGCCGCCGGGGCCGTTCGATCACGACACCGCGCTGATCCATTCGGTCAAGCGAGAACCGCACGAGCGGGGCGGCGAGCAGGCGTACTTCGTGATGGTGGATGCCGCAGGGCGGTCGCTGGAAGTCCCGGTCCCGGAGAATACGAGCCCTGCGGTCATCGCCGCGGTGGAGAAGATGCACGCCTCGCCCGTGCTCAAGCAGATCTACGAGCAGATGGTCCTCCCCGCGCTGGACGCCCGGGCCTCGCCCCCGGTGACGGCTGACGATTCGCCGGAGCCACCGTAGGCGGTTCCAGCGACTGCTTGTCATTCTCCGGGTGCCGCGCCTAACGTACATCGTGCGACTTATGGTTCCGAACCCCGGAGAAATGACCGATGCCTGAACCGACTGTCAAACTGAGCGACGACGAAGTCCAGTTCTTCCATGAGAACGGCTACCTCTCCATCGACGCGATCACGACGCAGGAGGAAGTGCAGTTCCTGCGCGAGGTGTATGATCGACTGTTCGATGCGCAGGCCGGCCGCGAGGCGGGCGATCAGTTCGACCTCGGCGGCACGGACGAGGAGGGCGACACCGCCGTCCTGCCGCAGATTCTCAATCCGGTGAAATACGCCCCGGAACTGGAAAACACGCAGTTCCGCGTCAACGCCCTGGCGATTGCGAAACAGCTTCTCGGCGAAGATGCGCGAGGCGCCGGTGAGCATGCGATCCTCAAGCCCGCCAACTACGGCGCGCCCACGCCCTGGCACCAGGACGAGGCGTACTGGAATCCGGCGCAGGAGTACAATTCGCTCAGCGTGTGGATGCCGCTGCAACAGGCGACGGTCGAGAACGGCTGCATGCAGTTCATCCCCGGCTCGCACAAGCTCGAAGTACTGCCGCACCACAGCATCGGCAACGACCCGCGGGTCCACGGGCTGGAAGCGGACGACGTACCGGAGGTGGACGAAGCGCGGGCGGTGGCGTGTCCGCTGCCGCCGGGCGGTGCGACCTTTCACGCCTCACGCACGCTGCACTACGCCGGGCCCAACAAGAGCGACAAGCCGCGAAGGGCTTACATCCTCGGCTTCGGCGTCCCGGCCAAAGAACGTGACGAGCCCCGCCGGTTCCCCTGGCAGGAAGAGAAGCAGACCGCCCGCCAACAGCGGGCGGAGAAGACCGGCGTCGCTCAATCCGAGCCCGGCGTCGAAGGCGGGAAGAGCGAGTAGGGCGATGGGGGGGGCATTGTCGAAGATACCACGGTCGGCCTCGGGGCAATGCGCAGGCCGGCCGTGCCGAACCGGCCGCAATGTGGCTTCGGCGCGACCTCGCCTCAGCGGCACGCTCAACGAGCATGCACGGTCGGCTGTCCATTACCCGCGGGCTGCGTTCGGGGCGAAGGCCGCTTCGAGTCTGACCGAGGCGACCCGGCCCGGATCACCTCACCCCAACTGATTCCGCACGGCCATCACGTCGAACATGTCAACCGCGCCGTCGTTGT
>CAYFQS010000472.1:0-2569 GCA_964345245.1 uncultured Planctomycetaceae bacterium
GGGGTGGGTGGCCCTCCCCCGCCGCCCCGGGCCGCAGATGGGGCAGCCCGGGCAGCCCGCCCCGCCGCAACCGGGCCCGCCAGCGCGATCCCTCGCGGTTGGTGTGGTCCTCGCGCCATGATTGTTCGGCCTGACGCAGAAAGGCGAGCACCTCGGCGCGTCCAATCGCCAGCAGGGGGCGGATGATCGCCCTGGTTCCCAGGCGCCGGCGAGGCGCCATGCCGCTGAGCCCGGCGAGCCCCGCGCCGCGGATCAGTCGCATGAGCATCGTCTCGAGCTGATCGTCGGCGTGGTGGGCGACGGCGACGGCGTCGGCGCCGACCTGCTCCGCCGCGGCGCTCAGGGCGTGGTAGCGCACGCGTCGGGCGTTGGCTTCGAGATTGCCGCACGCCTGGGCCGGGTACACCTCGTGCTGTGAAGAAGGCAGTGCCAACTCGGCGGCGAGATCGCGCACGAACGCCGCATCTTCGTCCGCTTGTTCGCGCAGGTGGTGATGGACGTGGGCGATGTGCAGGTCGAGCTGCCATTCGTTCCGCGGCGCAAGGCAGGCCAACGCCCGCAGCAGGGCGACCGAGTCGGCGCCGCCGCTCACCGCGATGAGCAGTCGGTCGCCCGGCTCGACGCGACAGGGGGCCGCCAGCGCCTCGGCCACCGCTTTGACGAAATCATGTCGGTGCAGCATCATACCCACAGCACTCTCACGGCCGATTGCGGCCGCAACCAGGGATCATACCGCGCTTGGACCAGCCGCCCACACAAGTCGTCGAACTCGCCTGCAACCTGGATGACGCGTCCGGGGAGATCGTTGGCGCGGCGGTCGAGGCGCTGCTGGCCGAGGGGGCGCTCGATGCCTGGATCACACCGATCCAGATGAAGAAGGGCCGGCCGGGCGTGATGGTCGGCGTCCTCGCCGCGCCGGATGACGCCGACCGCCTCGCCCGTCGGGTGATCGAGCTGACCGGCACCTTCGGCGTGCGCCGGCGGGCATGGGATCGTCTCGTGCTCGAACGCGAGTACGTCCAACTCGACACGCCGTTCGGCCCGATCCGGATCAAAGTCGGTCGGTGGGACGGGCGAATTCTCGCGGTGAAGTGCGAGTATGATGACGTGCGGGCGGCGGCCGACCGGCACCGCCGACCCGTGCGGGTGGTGATGGACGCCGCCCGCAGCGCCGCCGAGCAGTGGCGACGTCAGCAGGCGCCAAGCGATTCCGGGGCGTGGTCCGGGGGCGATCAGGGATGACCATGTGGCTGTTGGCTGCGGATAGTTCGGGCTGGCTCGACCTGCCGACCATGCTCATGATCGCCGGCGTGGTGTTGCTGGGGCTGCTGCTGCTGGTCAACACCCGCCGGAAGATCGCCAAAGGCCAGGCCGAGCAACTCACCCCACGCGAGCGAATGGAGCGGGCCAAGCAAACCGAGGGCATGAAGGACGACCTCCGCCAGATGATGGTGGAGCTTGAAGACCTGACCCGGCGCTTCAGTTCCCAGCTCGACGCAAAGTCCGCCCGGCTTGAACGGCTGATCGATGAGGCGGACCGCAAGATCGAGCAGTTGCACCAGCCGGATGGCGGGCAGGCGGCCGAGCGCTGCGAACCGGAGCCGGCATCCGAACAGACGGGCGGAGAAGCGCCGGCCGACGAAAGCCCGGCCGACCCACTCGCCGCGGAGGTTTGCTCGCTCGCCGACCAGGGCTATACCGCCTTCGACATCGCCCGCCAGCTCAAGCAGCACATCGGCACGGTCGAACTCATCCTCGCACTGCGGGCCCAGACCTCGGAGCACCCGGAATGACCGCCGATCACGGTATGGCGAAGACCGCCGAGCATCTGCGCCTCCTCTCGATCTTCCACTATGTCGTGGGCGGAATCACCGGTCTGTTCGCCTGCATTCCGGTGATCCATCTCGTGACTGGCATCGTGTTCATGGTCGCTCCCGGCGATCCGGGCGAGGAGTTCCCGGCCCGGTTGTTCGGCATCATCTTCGCGGTGGTCGCGGTGATCGCGATTCTGATCGGCTGGACGATCGCGATCCTGATCATTCTCGCGGGCAACTTCCTCCGCCAGCATCGCCGCTACACCTTCTGCATGGTGATTGCCGCACTCAGTTGCCTGCAGGTCCCGTTCGGCACGATCCTCGGCGTCTTCACCATCGTTGTTCTGACGCGAGACGAGGCGAAGGCGCTGTTCAATCAGTCCGGCGGAGCCGTCCCGAAGCCGGTGCAAGAGTAAACAGCGGTCGGGGCGGTCGTCCAGCCGGCCCCGGGCTTCGGGGGGCGCCGCTCACCCTCCCGGCCATTCGCCGGTGAACACTTCGGTCGCCGGGCCGGTCATGGAGACGTGTTCGTCGGCCTCGCGCCATTCGAGGGCGAGTTCGCCGCCGGGCAGGGCGGCGCGAATCTTCCGATCGGTCCGGCCGGTGAGCACGCCCGCCACGCACACCGCGCACGCCCCGGTCCCGCAGGCCAGCGTCGCCCCGCTCCCGCGCTCCCAGTGCAGCACCTTCACATCACCGCCGCGCTTCACCTGCACGAAGTGCACGTTGATCCGTTTCGGGAAGATGGCGTGGTG
>CAYFQS010000473.1:0-2555 GCA_964345245.1 uncultured Planctomycetaceae bacterium
GCTCCGCCGCCCCGCGCCCGCTGGCCCCCATCGCCGCCGCGGCGTCCGCGTCGGTCACCACCGCGCGGAGCTTGGCCGCGAGGTGGGTCGCACCCCCCGGATCGTGCAGCCGCCCCGCCTCGGTTTTACTGAGCACGTCGACGAACGCCCCGTGCGCGGCGGCGACGACCGGCACGCCCGCGGCCATCGCTTCGAGCGCCGCCATCGCTCCCGCCGGGCCGCGCCGCATGGGCAGCGCCATCACGCTCAGCGAGGCGAGGAATTTCAGCCGTTGATCGTGTTCGAGGTTCGGCAGGAACGTCACGTCGTCCACGATGCCGGCTTCGTCGAGTCGCCGGCGCACCCGCTTCACGTATGGCCGGTCGTCCACCGTCTGGCCGCCGGCGATGACAGTCCGCACGTCATGCAGCGCCGGGTCGGCCTTCAGTTCGATCAGCGCCTCGGCGAGCAGGTCGAGCCCCTTGTCTTCGTGCATACGCGACAGGAAGCCGATCACGGGCGGCGTGGGCGGGCGGGCCTGCGGATACGCTTCGACGTCCAAACCGTTCGGCACCACGCGAATACGGGCCCGCGGCAGGCGGAACCGCTCGGCGGCGACGGCGGCGTAGTACTCGCTCGCGGCGATGAACAGATCGATCTGCTCCGCTCGCTCCGCGAGCAGTGTTTCGCATTGCCGACGCAGATCGCCCGGCAACTCGTCGAGGAATTCGTCCTCGTCCTGCAACATGCACACCAGCGGCGCGCCGAGGCGGCGCTTCAATTCGTGCGCTGCGCCGATGAGCAGGATGTTCGACAGGGCGATGACGTCCGGCCGTGGCTGTTCGACCAGCCAGTCGACCAGGCGGTTCAGCTCCTTGACCTGATGTCCCGCCTCGCCGCGTAACATGGAGATCGTGGTGTTCCCGAGTTCCCGGGCGTCGGTCATCCCGAACTGCTTGGAGACCCACGAGAGCAGACCGCGGGCGTCGAGCAGGCGGTCCATCCACCGCGGGGTGCGGCGGAACAGGGAGTAGCGTTGCTGCAGGTAGACGTTGATCCCGCCGAAGAACAGCGGCGTGTCGTCCTCGCTCGCCTCGCCGTTGACCACCAGCGGCAGGTAGAGCGGGACCATCAGCACATCGTGGTCGAGGGCGCGGAGTTGACGCATCAGCCCGTGATCGCGCAGGCAGTTTTCGCAGTAGAAGGTGTCGGCGGTGCCGGGGATGAGCTGGATGACCCGCATGAGCGTGTTACTCCGTTTCGCCGAAGGCGTAGAGGGCGCCGCCTTCGGTGCCGATCACGATCAGCCCCCGCCCGACGGCGGGGCTCGCCACCACGGCCCCACCGAGATCGTAGCTCCATCTTACCTCGCCATCGTCGAGCGACGCGATGTACAGCCGGCCGTCGCCCGAGCCGAACACGATCTCGTCGCCGCAGATGACGGGTGAGCTTTTCACCTCGCCGCCGGTGGGAATGTTCCAGAGCCCGGTCCCATCCGCGCGGCGTACGCCGTGGACGTGCTGGTCCTGTGAGCCGAAGACGACGAACTCCTCGTTAACCGCGGGGGTGGTGACGATGGCGTCGCCGGCCTCGTATGCCCAGGTGATTCCGGCCTGGCCCAGGCCGACTTCGAGCAGCCGGTTTTCGTAGTGACCGACGTAGACGTAGCTGTCGTAGGTCGCCGCCGATGCCGCCACGAAAGAGCCGAGGTCGACTTCATCGATCAGCGTGCCGTCGGCGGGATCGAACACCCGCATCCGCTTATCGCAACTGGCCAGGATCACGCGGTCGTCGGTCACCGCCACGGCACCGTTCACGTAGTTGCCGGTCTCGCAGGTCCAGACGCGCTGGCCGGTCTCAGCGTCCATGGCGTAGAGCTTGAAGTCGTAGCTGCCGACGATGATGATCCGGCGACCATCGGGCGCGTCCCACCAGTTGGCCGCGGCGAGAATCTTGTCGTTGGTCTCGACCCGCCATTGCAACTCGCCGCTGTCGGCGGCGAGGCAGTGGAACATGCCGGCTTCGTCGCCGAAGTAGACGCGCCGGTCGAGCACCGTGGGCGGGGCGGTGACCGCGGCGCCTGCCGTGAACGTCCACGCCGGCTCCCCGCGGTCGGCATCGAGGGCATGGAGCTTGCCGTCATCGCAGCCGACGTAGACGCGGTCTTCGACGATGGCGGCGGTGGAGCGGATGGCCTCGCCGGGCTCGAAACGCCAGCGGACTCGGGGCCGACTCGGCAATCGGCCGGGAGCAACGCCCGTGACCGCCTGGTCGCCGCGGAAGATCGGCCAGGCCCCCGGAAGGTGTCCGCGCGTTGTCGACGGCGGGGTCTCGTCGATGCCCGGCGGATCGCTCGATGGCAGCATGCTCAGGATCACCACCCGCACGCCCACCGCCACCACCGCCGCGATCAGCAACGTCGTCGCGATGAGCCGGGCCATCTTCATCGGCGGGCCTGCGTGGCATCCGGGGCTTCGAGGCACATCAGGTGGTTCCGCGTCCGCACGTACATCCGGTCGCCCTTGAACACCGGGTTGCTACGGAACTGCTCGAGCTTGTTCTTCGCGAGCACTTCG
>CAYFQS010000474.1:0-2539 GCA_964345245.1 uncultured Planctomycetaceae bacterium
CGGTCATCGAAAAACTGCCGGAGCGCAACTGGCTGGGCACCGGCTCGGTGACGCGGGTGGGTCCGAAGTGGATCATGAACTTCAGCGAGGAGATTCCCGGCTCGCCGCACGAGCAGGTGATCAACTTCGCCGAAAGCGATCACCTGACGCATGGCTGGAAGCGTATGGACGACGTGTTGTTCCGTGCCGACCCCCGCTATTACGAGCACGTGAACATGCCGATCGCCGAGCGGACCCCGCGGTGGGATTCGATCGGCGTGGCGCATTTTCCGGACCGGGATGGCCCGCCCTTTCTCGGTTATTTCACCGCCGATGCATTGCACGCCAAGCGGGGCGCGCCGGGCTGCGTGGGCCTGGCCGAAAGCGACGACGCGGTGCATTGGCGATGCCTGCCACCGGCGCTCGCGCCGGGCCTGTTCAGCAACTGCGAGGTGGTGGAGCATTGTCAGTTCGGCCCGCGCCATTACCTGATGTTCGCTTCCAATACCGCCGCCGGCTTTCGACATGACAAGCGTTCGCCTTGTCATTCCGGGGGGACGTACTATGTGATCGGTGATGCGCCGGAAGGCCCGTTTGTGCCGCCGCCGACCGACCCGCTACTTCAGGGCTCGCGCTCGGGGCGCAACATCTTTGAACTTTATGTCGGCCGACCGTTTCGCCATACCGACGGCACGCTGCTGTTCAGCCACCACTGGGCGAGCCGGAACCGCCCGCCCAGCGGCTCGTGGGGGCCGGCGAAGACGCTGATCGAAATCGAACCGTGGCGGCTTGGCCTCGGGTGGTGGCCCGGCAATGAAAACCTGAAGGCCGAATCAATTGCCGAAGGCGTGACGCCGGACACGCTGTCGCCGATGGACCCCCTGGGCGAACTGCCGGTTTGTCGATTCTCCGCTGACGACGGCGACGTGCGTGCCGAAGAGGACGGCGGCTGCTGGGCGGCCGACTGGCGTTTGACGCCCGAGCAAGCAGAACCGTCTGCAGCGAATGGCCGGAGCGCGGGACGCGTGCTCGAAGTCGGAATCCGCGTCGACCGCGGCGTGGCGCTCGGGCCGTGGTTCGGCACGATGCCGATTGACGGATGGGTTGATGGCCCGGTCCCGGGCATGGGCCCGCGCGGCAGGGACTTCCGTCTTGCCGTGCTGCTCAACGCCGCGCACCAGCGAATCGAGTTCGTCCGGTTGATGCATTCGATCGGCACAAGTCTCATTGTGCAGGAGCACGTCGAATCGATCGGCTGGACGATCGCCCGCGGCATAACCCATCAGATGCGGAGTCTCGTCCGCTCGGAGTTCATCGAGGTGTATCTGGATAACCGCTACGTGAGCGGCGCGTCGATCGCCGAGGGTTTCGACACCACGCGTGTCGGTTTTGTCAGCGACCGGGCCAACGGCGTGTTTCGTACGCCGCGCCTGTGGCGCATGGGTTGACGACGTATTTTCAAGTGCAAAGCAAAAGGCCTCGTTGTATCGAGGCAGAGAGAGAAAGCCGTGAACCTCGAGCAGAAACTGAATTTGCGGACATTGGCGGGGTTGGCCGTTGTGATGATCGCACTGTATGCTTCTGGCTCCACACCCGCTGAGCAGTCCCGAGGTTGGAAGGGGACGAACGTTGAGGCATCGTATGCACGTAGTTGATCTGAATATCGAGCAGCCCCGGCGAATCCACCTGTCCGACGGGTCCGCTGCCGAGGTTCGCGTCCTGTCGGTCGAGACCGAGCGCGATGCGCTCTGCGGTGCTGTCCGCGCGGTGCGGGTCACGGTCTGCATCAACGGCCAGACCGCCGTGCTTGCATCGGGCAACTATCACCTGCCGCGTACGGTCGGCGGCGTGCAGATCGATTGCCCTGTCACCCGCGACTATTATCGCGACAGCGGGTCTGACCGGTGGAAGCTTCGCAGCGATGTGAGGCTGCGACTCTGGCCGAAAGATTCGCCCTGGATCGACCCTGAACGCTTCGGTTTCCCGATTCGCCAGTGCTGGTTCGCGAGCATGACCCAGGCCGGGAACGAGCCCACGTACGTTAACGGTGATGATGGGCCGCAGCGCGGCGGGGTGTACTACCACGCGGGGGTGGATATTGGCGGAGTCGAAGGGGAGGACGAGGTTTGCGCTGCCGCGGAAGGCGTGCTCGTCTCGGTCGGCTCGGCCGCCCTCGCCGATGACCAGGGCCCCGCCAAGCCTCGCCACGATGTGATCTACATCCGCGACGATGACGGCTGGTACTACCGCTACAGTCACCTGCGCGAAATCGACTCGTCGCTGACTCCGGGCCGGCGCGTGTCGCGCGGCCGGCGACTCGCCAAACTCGGCAAGGAAGGTGGTTCCGGCGGATGGGCGCACCTGCACTTCGGGATCCACGCGCCCATGCCCGGCGGGGAATATGCCGAACAGGACGCCTATGCCTTCCTTTGGCAGGCGTATCAACACGAACGTCAACCGAGCGTCATCGCTGTCGCCCGTCCCCACGTGTTGGCCAGTGTCGGAGAGCCGGTGACCCTCGACGCCGGCCGATCCTGGGCCGCCCGAGGCGCCATGCAGT
>CAYFQS010000475.1:0-2516 GCA_964345245.1 uncultured Planctomycetaceae bacterium
GGTAGTCCGCGATGCCGAGCACGCCGAAGATGATCTTCACCAGGTCGAGGCAGCCGGCCACCTCCTCGTCAAGCTGCTGCTCGGTGACGAACAGGTGGGCGTCGTCCTGCGTGAAGCCTCGCACCCGCGTCATCCCGCCGAGTTCCCCCGACTGTTCCCAGCGATAGACCGTGCCGAACTCCGCGAGGCGGATCGGCAGATCGCGGTAGCTGTGCTTCTCCGAGGCGTAGATCTTGATGTGGAACGGGCAGTTCATCGGCTTGAGCAGGTAGCCCTCGATCTCGCCGTGGCGCATGCGATTGGCCAGCGCGGCGCACGAACTGCCCTCCGCGGCGAGATGCCGCATCTGCTCGGCCTCGATCATCGGCGGGTACTGGCTGTCCTGGTAATAAGGGAAATGCCCCGACGTCTTGAACAGCCCCAGCTTGCCGATGTGCGGGGTGAAGACCATCTCGTAGCCCTGCCGGCGCAGGTGCCTGGTGATGAACTGCTGCAACTCGTCGCGCACGATCGAGCCCTTCGGTTTCCAGAGGATCAACCCCTGGCCGACCTGGTCGTCCACCGTGAAGAGCCCGAGTTTCTGGCCGAGCACGCGATGATCGCGCTGTCGGGCCTCTTCGAGACGCCGCAGGTAGTCCTCGAGCGACTTCGTGTCGTAGAAAGCCGTGCCGTACACGCGCTGAAGCTGCTGCAGGTGGACGTCGCCTTTCCAGTGGCTCGCGGCGACGTTGGTGAGCTTGAACGCGCCGATGCGGCCGGTCGAGGGAACGTGCGGCCCGCGGCAGAGGTCCTCCCAGTCCTCGCCGGGTTTGCCCGTGGCGTAGAAGCTCAGCCGGGCGTCGCCGTTCGCGGCTTCGAGGGCCCGCTCGGCGTTGTCGACCTTGTACGGGTTGCCCTCGCCGCGGAGCTTGGCCATCCCGTCGTCCGCCGCGATCTCGTACCGCGTGAAGGGTTTGTCCGCCTCAACGATCTTCTTCATTTCGGCTTCGATGTCTTCGAAGTCGTCGCTGCTCAGCGGCCGGTCGAGTTCCAGGTCGTAGTAGAACCCGCCCTCGACCGGCGGGCCGTAGGCGAGCTTCGTTTCCGGCCAGAGCCGCCAGATCGCCTCGGCCATCACGTGGGCGCAGGAGTGACGCACGACGTAGAGCGCGTCGTCGTCCTCGTCGCTCTTCGTGACGATGGCGACGGTGCGGTGTTCCGTAATGGGCCGGTCGAGGTCGACCAGATCGCCGCCGACGCGGGCGGCGACGGCGGCCTTCGCCAGCCGCGGTCCGATCGACTCGGCGATCTGCCGGGGCGTGACCGTCTCGTCGAACTGCTTCTTGCTGCCATCGGGGAGCGTGATTTCAGGCATGGCGTGGGTCCTTTCCGGGATCGGTCATTATCGGCCGGGCGGCGGGCGAGGCCAAACCGCCGGGCAACAAAAAAGGCGGGCCGTTGAGGCCCGCCTGTCGGTCGCGTCGTGCGTGTCGGCACGTCACCCCGACCGCGGGCGGGCCGCGGTAGTCCGGGTCGTCGTAGTCGTCGTGCCGGTCGCCGGGTGCATGAAACGTCTCACATCCATTCCCTCACAGAATATCACACGGTCGGGGGCAGTCAAAACCTGTCCCGAACCGACGCTGAGACACGTGGTCAACTACCGCTCGACCGTGATGCCGGACCAGGGCGGCGTTTTGACCTCCGGCGCGCCGAGCAACTCCCAGGCATCTTCCGACCGCCGCCATCTCGCGGTCACGGAGGCGGCCCCGCCGTCTTCCTGCCAGTCGATCCGAAGCTCGTGCGCGCCGGGCTCCAGGATCGTGGTGACCGCCACCCGGCTCGGCCCCTTGTTCCAGCGATCGATCAGCGTCTCGTCGTCGATGACCAGTCGATGTCCGTCATCGCTGTGGAGTGAGAATTCATAGCTGCCCGCTTCCTCGATCATGAGCAGCCCGGTCCACCGGCCGGAGAACTGCCCCATGTCGTGGAACCGGTCGGGAAAGTCCTCGCGATGGTCGAACTCGATGTGCTCGTCGACCTGCTCGTAGACGAGCGTGTCCAGGTGGTTGCCGGCGAAGTAGCGACCGTGGAAGCCGGGGATGAGCGGCCCGAGGGGCAGGGCCTTGGTCGCCGCCCAGGTGATCAACGCCGGATCGCCCGAGGCGATGGCGCGCTGGACGTACTGCTCCAGGGCCGCCAGCTTCTCCTCGCCTCCGATCACCGGGGCGAAGCGCGAGCGGTCATGTTCGAACGCCCGGTCGTAGACCTGCCCGAGCAGGGCGACGATGTGCCGTTGATTGAACTGCGAATCGGGCAGTTCCAGCCAGCGGTACATGCGGGAGGCGAGGCCAGGCGGCACGGCGTCGGCGGTGGTGCTCAGCGCGTCGATCAGCCGGCGACGCAGATCGGGATCGTCGGTCCTCTCGTAACGCCCGGCCATGGCGAGGGCGCCTTGCGGATCGTGAAGCTCGGCGAGGATATCCGCCGCCTCCGCCGACGCGGCCGGCTCCGCCTCCTCCACCGCCTTCAGCAGGAAC
>CAYFQS010000476.1:0-2515 GCA_964345245.1 uncultured Planctomycetaceae bacterium
AGCAAGCGGGGCCGACTCCGAGGCGCGAAAATTGTCCGGCCGAATACCTAACAAATACTTGACACGCATGCGCCGCCCCGCTATCCTGAGAGCATGCTGACAAACACCGAACATCCCGCTGCGATCGAAACCCCCGCCCGTGGGCGCGCAGCGCAGCTCCAGCCGGGCAATCGCTTCGAATCCCGGCGCCTCGAAGTGCTCGACGAACATCGCGAGACCCTCGGCGGCCGGCCGCGGCAGGTGGCCACCGACGTGGCCCGCGATCAGAGCCGGACGATCATCAACCACGTGGACAGCCCCGACATCGGCTTCCGGTGGACGGTGAATCCCTACCGCGGGTGCGAGCACGGCTGCGTCTACTGCTACGCCCGGCCGGGCCACGAGATGCTCGGGTTCTCCTGCGGGCTCGACTTCGAGACCCGGCTCATGGCGAAGGTTGACGCGCCGCAGCTCATCCGCGATGAGCTGGCGGCGCCGAACTGGTCCGGGCAAGCCATCGTGATGTCCGGTGTGACCGACTGCTACCAGCCGATCGAGCGGGAGATGCGGATCACGCGGCAAATCCTGGAGGTCTTCGCCGAGTGCCGCCAGCCGGTGAGCATCGTCACCAAGAGCCGGCTCATCCTGCGCGACCTCGACGTGCTGCAGGAGCTGGCCAGCTACGACGCGGTGCGGGTGGCGGTGAGCATCACGAGCTTTGACAATTCACTGGCCGCAGCCATGGAACCCCGCGCCGCCAGCCCGGGCGACCGGATCTGGACGATCCGGCGCCTGGCCTCGGCGGGGATTCCCGTGGCCTGCATGGTCGCCCCGATCATCCCCGCGATCAACGATCGCGAGGTGCCGACGATCCTCCGGCGGGCCGCCGACGCCGGGGCCCGATCGGCCGGGTACGTGCTCCTGCGCCTGCCCCACGGGGTGAAGGACCTGTTCTTCGACTGGCTGGAGCGGCACGATCCCGATCGCCGCGACCACGTGGCGTCGCTGCTGAAGCAGATGCGCGGCGGGGCGATCTACGACGCGACGTTCGGCACCCGCATGAAGGGCGAGGGGCCGCTGGCCGAGCAGCTTCATCGCATGTTCCGTTTGTTCGCCCGGCGCTGCGGGCTCGACGAATCGCTGACGGCGATGTCGCCGACGCACTTCCGCCGCCCCGCGGACCGCATGCAGCTCGACCTGTTCCCCGGTTAAGCGCGCTGGTCCGGCGGACGGGAGCTTGCTCAAGCCGGACTGCAGCGCATGCGAAAGTCCGGATTCCGGGGCGGTCAGGTGTCCGCTCAAGCCGGACCGCAGCGCATGCGAAGGTCCGGATTCCGGGGCCGCGGCACTGACGGCGTCGCGGCCGATTCTGATGCCACGCGACGTTTGCGGTACATTGCCCGCCATGAACCAACGCGACGGGATTCAACTGGCCGGTCGACACGTGCATTTCGTCGGGATCGGCGGCTGCGGGATGAGCGGGCTGGCCCGGATCGTCCGGGCCGGCGGGGCGAGCGTGACCGGCTCGGACATGAACCGCTCCGCGGTGACCGACGCCCTGCAGAGCGAGGGCGTCGCCGTCGTGCTGGAGCAGACAGCGGAATCGCTGCCCGCGGACTGCGACCTCGTGGTGATCTCGGCCGCGGTGAAGTGGGACCATCCGGAGGTGCTCGCGGCGGAGAAGCGGGGCGTGGAGGTGATCAAGTACGCCGCCATGCTCGGCCGGCTCATGACCGACCGCGTCGGCGTGGCCGTGGCGGGTACGCACGGGAAGTCGACCACCACCGCGATGCTCGCCCACGTGCTGATCGAGACCGGTTACGATCCGACGTTCATCGTCGGCGCCACGTGCGAGCAGATCGGCGGGGGAGCGCGCGTCGGGCGGCCGGACGGCCTGATCGCCGAGGCCTGCGAGTATGACCGTTCGTTCCACAACTTCCAGCCGACCCATGCCGCGATCCTCAACGTCGAGGAAGACCATCTCGACATCTACGGCGACCTGGACGGGGTGATCGAGGCCTTCCACCACTTCGCCCGCCTCGTGCACCCGGGCGGTTCGCTGCTGATCCATCACGGCCGCGCATACCGCACGCGCATCGCGGCCGGCCTGCCATGCGACGTGCACACCTTCGGCTACTCCCCCGAGGCCGACTGGACCATCAAAAAGGTGTCAGGAACCGTTTCCGCGGGCGATGAAAAGGTTCCTGACACCTTTTCGGTGGGGCGTGGGCGCGAGGTGGTGTGTCGGTTTGCGTGCCGGTTGCCGGGGGAACACATGGCCGCGAACGCGGCGGCGGCGGGCATCCTCGCCCATCAACTCGGGGGCGACTGGGACGGGATCGGCGAGGCCCTGTCGTCCTTTCGCGGGCTGGATCGGCGGATGCAGCACCTCGGCTCGCCCGGCGGCGTCGCCGTGATCGACGACTACGGCCACCACCCGACCGAGATCGACGCCACCCTGCGTGCCCTGCGCGATCATCACCTCCGCGAGGAGGGCGACGGTGGCCTCGAGGATCGCGATCACGTCGGCGTCGAG
>CAYFQS010000477.1:0-2505 GCA_964345245.1 uncultured Planctomycetaceae bacterium
CGCACCGGGCCGCTTCATACTGTGATTTTGAAGGAGCAAACAGTTGGTCGGCGGCCCGGCGTTGACACGCAGTGGCGAGTGAAACCGCGTGGGAATGTAATTGTGGCCTCAGCCGGAATCGATGACACGCAACAGAGGAGTGCCTATGGAGCAGGACTCAGGCAACGAACGACTCATCTGAACGAACAACAGACATTCAGCACAGATTACGATCAGAAAACAGACAACCCGATTCGGGATAAGGAGAGATTCAAGTGAACACCAACAGAATCAGTCAAACGATGGCCGTGGCCGCGCTGGCGACGGTCCTGATGGGATCGTGGGCGGCGGCGGACCCGCTGCCGCGGCGCGACGTCCTGAAGTTCAGCCAGGTGCCCATGATTAAGACGCTGATCAATGGGACCGATTACTACGGCCATGATGAATTGAGCACCGCCTATGGCACCCTCGAACCCAGTGGAGAGGTTCCCGCCTACAACGGGACCTTCATGGCGGACGATTTCGCCGACACTTTCGACACGCCGGTCGTTCACGTGCGTTGGTGGGGCTCGTACATCAATAACGAGATCATTCAGCCGGTGGACCAGTTTCTGATCTCGTTCGAGGCCGACATCCCGGCCGGAGTGGACGATGTGCCTTACAGCCGTCCGGGCGAACCGCTGCTCAACCAGATCGTGAGGCGCGGACAGCTGTCGCCCGGCTCGGGCACGTTCACCGAGCGGCGGGTGTCGCCGGACCAGGCCCCCGAGGACGTGTTCGAATACAACGCCGAGCTGCACCTCGACAAGACCTTCCGCCAGCAGCCGGACACCGTCTACTGGCTGAAGATCGTGGCCCTCGTCGATGTCTCCGAGGACGTCGGCCCGGACGACCCCCGCACCAAGTGGGGCTGGCACAACCGTGACTACACGGTCATGGACCCGCTGGCTTCGCCGGCCGTGCGGCCGGGTGAGCAGGTCGTCGGCACGCTGCCCGACGAACAGGAGATCTGGCATTTCCAGGACAATGCGGTGGACGGTTCAGTATCCGTAGAAATTCTGCAGAATGATCCCCTCATGCCAGAGGTCTTCCAGGACGTGCGCGGCCCGAACAACTACCTCGACGGGATCGACGGGCCCGACGGGATCATCGGCGAGTTCTCCAAGGATCTGGCCTTTGAACTGTACACCATCCCCGAGCCGACCACGATGACGCTGCTGGGCCTGGGCGCCGCGTGCCTCATCCGTCGCCGGCGGCGGTGAGCGTGAACGGACGAGCATCACCTTCCAACCCGACCGCGGGATGCCCACGCATCCCGCGGTCTTTTGCATGCGCTCGGCGATGGGCAGGCGACAGGATCGCAGGTCGCGTCGATCCGGGCGAAACACATGCGGGATCGCGCGCTTGGCCAGGCACGACCGCGATCGCGGGCGGCCTTGTTCGTGGCCCAACTGCCGCGGGAGTTGCGCCCGGTTCGTATGAACCTCGTGAAAAAACCTCCCTCCGGTTCAAGGTTCGCGCGGCAATCGGCCGATATATGGAAGTTCGACCGACGCAAGCTCCGGCGGAGCCGGAGAAACGCCGGCGGCGGCTCGGCTGGAGGCCGGCCGTCGCCCCCGTTCAAGGAGGATCGCCATGGAGCGCGTGACGCCGGGAAGGAGCCAGTCGTGAGCGGCACCACCGTCAGGGAGGCACCGGTCGCCGAGAAACAACCCACAGCCAGGCGTGAGGCACCCTCAAAGACTCCGGCCGGGGGGCGGACCGACGGTCGGCGGATTCGTCGCATCTGGGCCCGTTTCGCCCGCACCCGCAGCGATCGGCTGCGGCGGGTGCTGCTCGATCACTACCTGTCGCTCGTGCGGCGGATCGCCGGGCGGCAGGCCCGCGGCCTGCCCGCCGGGGTCGATACCGACGACCTGGTGCAGGAGGGCTACTTCGGCCTCGCCGACGCCATCGACCGCTTCGACCCGCACCAGGGCGTTCCGTTCGGCGCCTTCGCCGGCCGACACATCTCCGGAGCCATGGTCGACTACCTGCGGTCACTGGACCACGTGTCCCGGCTGGCCCGGGAGCGGTCGAAGCAGCTCGAATCCGCCCGGCGCGATTTCCGCCAGCGCCACGGCTACCCGCCCAATGAGCAGGAACTCGCCGAGTCGCTCGGGCTGGACCACGAGGCGCTGGAGCGGCTGCACACCGCCGACCGCATGGTCCACGGCGCCCGGCAGGTCTCGATGGACGCTGCGCCCCGCACCGACGACAGCCCGCACCCGGCGTCGCCGGCCGCGATGATCGAGGCGAAGAACGTGCCCGACCCGCTCCAGGAGGCCCAACGCCGCGATCTCAAGCGATACCTCACCCGCAGCATGTCGCGGGTCGAACAGCTTATCGTCGTGCTCTACTACTACGAGAAGTTGCCGATGCGGGCCGTGGGCGAAGCGCTCGGGATGTCCGAATCGCGGGTCTGCCAGATTCACAAGCTGGTCGTCGCGCAGTTGAAGGCGAAGCTCACAAAAAGGTGTCAGGAAC